>JAEPQF010000119.1 GCA_017640685.1 Hyphomicrobiales bacterium | reverse complement strand
GCTTGAGTGGCAAAAATCTTATAATGGCAAAGCTATTCAATCTGGCGATATTAAAAAGCAGGTTATTAAAACTAATAAGCCAGGTGATTTGTATTTCTTGGCCTTTAATCAAAGACGGACACTTTTTAAAAATCGAAATGTGAGAAAAGCTTTTGCCCTTCTTTATGATTTTGAGCAGACCAATAAAATTCTTTTCCATGGACTTCATTCTCCTATTCAAAGTATTTACGGGAAGAGTTCTCTTGCGGCGAGTGGTGCAGCATCTGAAGATGAAAAAAACTTACTGAAACCTTTTATGAAATCTCTGCCCTCTGGGCTGCTTAATACTGAAAGCCCTCAAGATCTGAAATACCAAAAAAATACCCGCCAACAAATTAGAGCTGCGGTTAAGTTACTTGATGAAGCTAAGATTGTTTTGAAAGATGGTCAACGCATTGATCCGCAAACGGGCAAACCACTAAAGTTAGAGGTGGCGTATTTGGACCTACGTCATCGTCGCATTTTACTGAATTATGCTGAGAAATTAAAAACGGTTGGTATTCAGCTTGTATTGGCCGAACGTGAGGCTTTTGCTGCGCGCAAAAAAGTGCTCGATCATGAATTTGATATGGTGGTTTTGAAGTGGAGCCCAGAACTTTTACCTGGCACTAGTGAAGGCTTATTGTGGGGGAGTGCTTTAGCTGATGTGAAAGGAAGTTATGCGCTTGCTGGTGTGAAGGACCCGGTTTTGGATTTCGCTATTGGACTTTTAAGACGTGCTAAATCTTGGGATGAAATGACGAGAGCGGCTAAGGTTTTTGACAGAGTGTTTCGTTGGCAAATTCATGCAGTTCCACTATGGCAGACAAATGAAACTTGGGTGGCGTATTGGGATAAGTTTTCAAGGCCGCTACCGTCTTCGCTTTTTGAAGTGACATTGATTGACTTGTGGTGGGCTAAAGATCTGAGACAAACGAACTTAAAGCAAAGCGAAACAACCAATAAATAAGTTCTTTTCGTTATGGAAAATGAAGCTTTGAAGCTCCTTTAAATCAATTTAAAGAGAGATGTTTTGTTGTGCCTGTTAGCTACGTTGACCATGCATTAAAATCATCTACTTACATGAATAGTTTGAGTTTTTCTAAGTGAACTGAATGTCTTAGTTTGAGTTAGTACTTTGTTAATTTTTGGGGGACTAACTATGACCACGCGTATTCATGTGGGGAGGCTGCTTTGTGGAACGGCCTTTTTAAGTTCATTATTTTTATTTTCTAATCATGTTTTAGCGCAAGACGGTGCGGTTCAGCTTGATACGATTTCAATTGAAACATCTCTCGACGCTGTTTCAGACGCGACGACGAAAACAGACGAAAAAATCATCGATACTTTAGCTGGAACAAGCTTGGTTACAAAAGAAGAATTGAAGAAATTTCAATTTGACAGCGCGGGTGGATTTTTAGCTGCTGTTCCAGGGGTTAATATTCAAGAGGATAGCGATGATCCTGGTGTCGCTATTAATATTCGTGGTTTGCAAGACTTTGGCCGCGTGAATGTGATGATTGATGGTGCACGGCAAAACTTTCAACGCTCTGGTCATAATGCAGATGGTCAGTTTTATCTCGAACCTGAGTTGGTTAAACAGGTTGATGTTGTACGCGGACCTGTTTCAACTATTTATGGCTCGGGTGCGATTGGTGGTGTGGTTAACTTTGAAACGATTGACCCAGCTGACATGCTTCGCCATGGCGAGACATGGGCTTCGAGCATTAAAGGGCAATATAGCATTAATGAAGAGGGAAAACTTGTTAGTGCAATCGGCGCTGTTAAAGCGACAGAAACTGTGAGTATGCTTGCGAATTTTGTTTGGCGTGACCATGAGAATTATGAAGATGGTGGCGGGAGAGAAGTTGAAAACACGGACGAAGAACTTGTTTCTGGCTTAATTAAAGGCGTTTTTGATTTTGGTGTTGGTAATCAATTAAAGCTTAGTTATATCCATAAAAAAGATGATTATACAACTGGTTTGATCAGTGATGCTAACCAGCAGGACACGGAAACTGAAGATCAAACATTTTCTGCTAAATGGAGCTATAATCCTGCTGATAATGATCTGATTGATTTGAATGTTTCAGGTTATTTTACATCTACTGAATTACGACAAACAAGGCTTGAGACATTAACCAAAACAGTCGGTTCACTTCCTCCTTTCGGTCCACCAATTCCAGTTTTTAGTCAAATTGTTGTAACTCCTTCTGGCAGTGAAAGAACATTTGAAGTTGATACGATTGGTTTTGATATATTCAATTCATCACGTTTTGCAACTGGTCAGTTTAATCACACGCTTACATATGGTGGTGATTATTTTAAAGATGATGTAACAACTTCTGATCCGAATGGTAGTGGAACTTTATTTACGCCTTCAGGTGAGCGCGAAACTTACGGGTTTTATATTCAAGATAAACTTGAATATGGGGACTGGTTTGAGCTTATTGCGGCTCTTCGTTATGATAGTTATGAATTGTCCGGTAATGGTTTTAATGTTGAGGAAGACCAGCTTTCTCCGAAAGTTACTATTGGTGTAACCCCCTTCAAAGGTGTGCAATTTTATGCGACCTATGCTGAAGGTTTCCGAGCGCCAGCTGTAACTGAGACATTACAAAGTGGTGTTCACCCAGTGCCACCAGAATTCGATATCATTTCTAACGTTAATTTGAGACCGGAAACGGCTGAAAATATTGAGGGTGGTGTAAACCTTGCTTTTGATAGAATTTTTAATGAACGAGATGTTTTCAGGGCTAAGGCTGCAATTTTTAGGAATGATGTAGATGACTTTATTGAAGATCGAGTTGTTGGATTAAACCCTACAACTTGTTTCAATCCATTGCTTAGAAGTGGTTGTGGTGAGAGCCAATATGTGAATATTGCAAATGCGCGTCTTGAGGGGTTTGAATTAGAAGCCACTTATGACAACAAATTGATGTTTGTTAATCTGGCTTATACACATGTGCGCGGTGATGATTTAACAAATGGTCAGCCATTAAAATCGATTTACCCTGATAAAGTTGTGGCGACAGTTGGTTTTCGTTTTCTTGAAGATAAGCTAACTGTTGGTGGCCGTTGGACTTATGCTGATGCTCAGAATAGAGTGCCAGACGCAGTTAACCCAAATGACCTTGCCATTGATGAAACACCGACCCCTTCATATAGTTTAGTTGACTTATTTGCGACTTATGAAGTGAACGAGAATTTCTCAACTGCTCTTACGCTTAATAATATTTTTGATGAGGATTTTCGTATCCATCGTCATGAAGAAAAAGAACCAGGCTTTAGTGCGAAACTTTCAGCAACAGTGAGGTTTGGGGGCTAGCATTGAGTGCGGGAGGCAATAGTATTTTTTCACTACCTTCATTGGATTTAGATGAAACCCGGATTTACTATCAAAACAATCTGGGTTTCTCTATCGATGATATTCGTCATGATAGTATCATTGTTTCCCGCGAAGCTATTCGGCTAAAATTTTATTTGACTGAGGATGTGCGGCTACCTTTGAGGACAACTTGTACGATTTGTTCCGAGAAAATTGACGTGCTTTATCAGGAGTATGTTACCCGAAAAATTTTGGGGCTGAGCAAAGTCAATGCTTATGAAATGAAAGCCATTCGTGAGTTCTTTATTAAGGATCCTCATGAAAATCTCTTGAGATTTAAGACTATGTAAGAGTTAGAATAATCAGCTTTCGCTTTATTCTATTCTATAGCTTAGAGTGACTAAGGTTTTATGAGCAGTGTTATTGCTTTGGTCACTCTAATCTATTATTCTGAAATCATCAAATATATAGGTGCATAGTATGCATTTTAGAACATTTCTTTTCAGCGTTATGATGTTATTTTGTTGTTTAGATATAAAGGATTATGCTCGTGTTTATTGCGATGAATAGATTTCAGGTGATTAAAGGCAAAGAGTCTGAGTTTGAAAAAGTATGGGAAGGCCGTGACAGTCGGTTAAGTGAAATGGCCGGATTTGAAGAATTTAAACTTCTAAAAGGGCCTGAACATGATGAGCATACGCTCTACTCTTCATTTACGATTTGGAGTTCAAAAGAGAACTTTGAGGCCTGGACGAAGTCTCAACAATTTAGAGATGCTCATAAAAACGCAGGTCAGAATGATAAGCTGTATTTAGGCCATCCGAATTTTGAAGGTTTTGAGCCTGTTCAAAATATTTCATAAAATATTTTTAAATTTTCATGTTTTAAAGCGCCCATTAGGGCGCTTTTTTTGTGACTGTTATTTAACGGGTTCTAATTTTAGAATTTGTCCGTCTCTGTCATCAGTTAGGAGATAGATGTAACCATCTGGCCCTAGTCTTACATCTCTGAAACGGGCGGTGTGCTTCAATAAAACTTCTTGTTTGATTACTTTATCACCTTCCAGAACGATGCGCCGCAAATGAGCACCGGCTAGAGCACCTACAAAGAGATTGTTTTTCCATTTGGGAAATTTGTCTCCTTGGTAAAATGCCATGCCACTTGGGGCGATAGATGGTTTCCAAAAAATAACGGGCGGAATGATACCTGGTGCTTTGGTTTTATTTGAAATGATGGCGCCGCTATAATCAATGCCGTAGGTGACTTTTGGCCAACCGTAATTTGCCCCAGGTTTGTTCAGTTTATTTAATTCATCTCCTCCTCTTGGCCCATGTTCGTGTAACCATATTGAACCGTCTTTAGGGTTCAGAGTTAGGCCTTGAGCATTTCTGTGACCATATGAATAAATTTCAGGTTTGTATTTGGGATGATTAACAAATGGATTATCTTTTGGAATTGAGCCGTCATCGTTTATGCGGATGACCGTGCCTAAATGGTTCTCAGGATTTTGGGCTTCATTTAAATAGCTATAACGGTCACCTGTTGTGATGAATAAAGTTCCGTCTTTTGCAAATTGTAGGCGTGAACCATAATGATGAGAGCCGCCAGTTTTAGGCGAGACTTTGAAAATAACTTTTAATTCAGTGAGTTTGTTATCAGATAGTTTTCCTCGCGCAATTTCGGTGCCTTTACCACCTTTGCCGGTTCCTGAATATGAAATATAGACAAAGTTATTGTTTTTGAAATTGGGGTGGATTGTAACATCTAAAAGGCCGCCTTGGCCACCAGCGTCAATGTTTTTGGGAAGGCCTGTGATGGGGGTAGGGTTAAGTTTACCATTTTTTATGAGGCGCAATTGTTTCTTGCGTTTCTCGGTTACGAGGATGTCTCCATTTGGTAAGAATGCCATTCCCCAGGGGTAATGTAGAAAATCAACATAATTGACGGTTTTGAACTTATGTTGCTCTGATTGGTGAATGCCTTCTGCTTTTGGGGCATTTGGCAATAGTAATATAAAGCCGATAGCTATAAGCACTGTTATGGCTAATGATTTGAAAAGTAATTTTGAGTTTTTAGATAGCTGCATCTTTTTACCTTTCATTGCTGGCTTTCTTAAGCTTCAATTAAGCTGATATTCTTTTCTAGATAGGTATTTTAGCTTTCTTATACTAGATGTAATTTCCAGCAAATTTGGGTCATTTTTTATTTATTTGACTTTTGAATTTTCATTTATGCAAAGAGCTTAAGTTCTTGTTGTTTTTCTTCCTGCACTTGTGAACGCTGTTTCCTTCCTTCCCAGATAAGATAAATAATTGGAATAACAATGAGTGTAAGAAGGGTTGTTGTTACCATTCCTCCTACCATTGGAAGGGCGATGCGGCGCATCACATCCGCGCCGATGCCATCAGTAAAGAAGATGGGAAGAAGGCCAGCTATGATAACTGTGACAGTCATGAGTTTTGGGCGTACTCTTAAAACGGCGCCGGCTATGATTGCATCATATAATTCCTCACTTGTTTTTGGCGGATGTTCTCGAATTTGGGCGTCGATATAAAGCAGCATAACAACAGCTGTTTCAACAGCGATACCGCCAAGAGCTATGAAGCCAACAGCGCTTGCAACAGAGAAATTATAACCAGCCATGTAAAGTGCCCAGACGCCGCCAATCAGCCCAAAGGGAAGAGACGTCATGATCATTAATGTTCTATCAATCCTTTGGAAATGGAGCATCAATAATACAAAAATAATCAAAATGACTGCCGGGATGGCAATTTGTAATTTTTCACGGGCTTCAATGAGTTGTTCAAACTGACCCGACCAACTGATTGAATAACCGGGTGGGAGTTTTACTTGTTTTGCTATTTGCGCTTTTGCCTCTTCTACAAAGGTGCCTATGTCTCTACCCGTTATGTCGACAAAGACCCAGCCGGTGAGCCGTGCATTTTCTGAGCGCAGCATTGGTGGCCCATCAACAAGATTAATTGTACTCAATTCCTTTAGAGTAATGTGTTGCCCTTGTGGGGTTGGTACTAATATGTCTTTGAGTTGCTCAGGTGTTTCTCTAAAGGGGCGATCATAGCGCAGAATGATATTGTATCGTTCTCTTCCTTCAACACTTTCAGAAAGTTTCATGCCTCCTAGAGCTGTTTGGATAACTGATTGGAAAACAGCAAGGTCAATATTTTGCCGAGCAAGTTCTCTTCGGTTGGGTGTGATTTCGAGATATTTGCCGCCAATGACCCTATCAGCAAAAGCCGATCTGGTGCCTTTGATGTTTTTAACACTGGCTTCGACTTCTAATGCAATGCGTTCAATTGTTTTTAAGTCATTGCCGGAAATTTTAATACCGACAGGGGTTCTGATACCGGTTGATATCATATCCATTCTGATTTTTATGGGATAACCCCACGAATTAATAAGGCCGGGGATTTTTGTTCGTTGATCTAATTCTTTGATGAGGCTTTTAACATCCATTCCGTCTCGCCAGTTGGATTTATCTTTAAGTTTGATCCAGGTTTCAATCATGGTGATTGGCGCTGGATCTGTTGCTGTGTCTGCTCTGCCCGCTTTGCCGAAGACTTGCTCAACTTCTGGTATGGTTTTAATCAAACGGTTTGTTTGAGCCAATATGTCCTTTGCTTTTGTTAAAGAGACACCCGGGAGGGTGGTTGGCATATATAAAAGTTCGCCCTCATAAAGAGGAGGCATAAATTCACTGCCGATATTTTTAATTGGGTATATGACCGAAATGATCAAAAGAGCGAGGAGGCTTAGAGTGAGCCATTTTGCTTTAAGTGCCAGTTTTAAAACCGGTTTATAGATGGCTACAAAAAAGCGGTTAATAGGATTATTCATTTCAGGGCGAATGCGTCCCTTTATGAGCCATAACATCAAGATTGGCACAAGGGTAATTGATAAAGCGGCGGCTATTGCCATGGCATATGTTTTGGTAAAGGCAAGAGGGGCGAAGAGTTTATAACTTTGCCCGGTTAATGCGAAAACGGGTATGAATGAAACGGTGATGATTAAAAGAGAGAAAAAGAGGCCTGGCCCCACTTCTTTAGCGGATGAGATAATGGCCTCTCTTTTTATTTGCTTTGAGGCATCTGTTGAAGTGTTTGATAATTTACGGTGAGCATTTTCAACCATGACGATGGATGCATCGACCATAGCGCCGATTGCAATAGCAATGCCACCAAGGGACATGATATTTGCGGTTAACCCTTGCCACGACATTATGATAAACGCGCCAATGATGCCAAGGGGAAGGGTGATGATAGCGACAAAAGCTGATCGTGCGTGAAGAAGAAAGATAAGGCAAACAAAGGCAACGACAAGGCCTTCTTCAATGAGTTTATGAGTTAAGTATTTGACCGCATTTTGAATGAGAGGGGCTCTGTCATATACGGGCACGATTTTAACGCCTTCTGGCAGGCCTGGTTCTAGTTCCTTGATTTTTTTCTTGATGGCTTTGATGACATTCAGTGCGTTTTCGCCAGAGCGCATGATGATGATACCGCTGACAACTTCGCCTGTTCCGTTTAATTCAACCACACCTCTTCTAAGCTCTGGCCCTTCCATAATGCGTGCGACATCTTTTAACAAAACAGGGGAACCGTTTGTAGAGAAGACCACTGTGTTTTCAAGATCTTCTTTCTTTTCAATATAACCCTTGGAGCGAATGATGAGCTCTGTTTCAGCTTGCTCTAGCACGCGGCCACCAACTTCTTGACTAGAAGCTCGCACTGCTGCTGTTATTCTTGAAATTGGGATGTCGTAGGCACGTAGGCGATTTGGATCTATGAGGACTTGATATTCTTTTACAAAACCACCGACTGAGGCTACCTCAGAGACACCATCAACTGTTGAGAGTTCGAATTTTAAGAACCAATCTTGAAGGGATCTTAGTTGAGCAAGGTCGAGTTTGTTTGATGTGTCTATAAGACTGTATTGATAGACCCAGCCAACGCCTGTGGCGTCTGGGCCCATTTCTGGTGAGGCATTTGCGGGGAGACTGCTTCTTATTGTTGCAAGTGCTTCTGATACTCTTGATCTGGCCCAATATTGGTCAACGCCATCTTCAAAAATCACATATACAAAGCTCGTGCCGAACATGGAAAACCCGCGGACATCTTTTGTCTTTGGTAAGCCGAGTAGAGTTGTTGAAAGCGGATAAGTCACCAAGTCTTCTATGATTTGTGGCGATTGGCCTTGAAACTCTGTTCTTATGATGACTTGTGTGTCTGTTAAGTCTGGGATGGCATCAAGGGGGGTGTTCTTAATTGAAACCCAACCAGCAACGATGAGTGCGATTGTACCAATGATAACCAGAAGTTGGTTTTTAATCGACCAGCCAATGACTTTAGCAACTGTTGACTTAGTTGGGTCATGCAGCTCTGTTGAGTTTTTATCCGTTTCGAAAATTTCGTTTGTCATGTTAGTGGCTCCCTCTCATATGATGGCTGCCACGTGGTGTGTCTTGGTTTTCTTTCTCTTTCGTTGATGTTGTTTGAGGTTTTGTTATTTTCTTTTTTGGCCAGTTTATTAGCTCGGCCTGTTCATTGCTATATGGGTTCTTTGGGGCTTTGCTTAATTGGAGCCATTTTTTGTCTGAGTTTTTTGTTTTGAAAAACATAACACCTTTTGCTTGATAATGAGTTGGGGCTCCTTCCAAGATCCAGGGTTCTAGCGCAGTTGTTAATTGAGCAAGGGCGATTTGTAGCCCCGTTTTTGTTTTAGCGGCTTGAGCATTTTTTAATGCATCATGAGTGCCCTCTAAAATATTTGCTAGTTTGGTTTCTTTATGCTCTGCCCACATGATTGATTTGATTGAAATGGCAGCGTCTAGATATTGCCCCACCATTTCAGAATTATTGGTGAGGCTTTCATGGATATAAAGCGCGGCATCAATTATGTGATCGAATTTTGCTAGTTCAACTTTCTTTAAGTTCAGTTGGTCGAGCGGTTTCTGTAATTTTTCTAATTTCCTAAAGCTTTCTCGCAAAGCACTTTCACTATCGATCATGAATTGAGATGAAATAACAATTTTTTCATTTTCTTTAAGACCAGATTTGATCTCGGCTCTTCCTCCAGATACGAGACCTAGCTCTATTTGTTTTGATTGGAATTTTCCGCTTCCGAGAGCGATGACGACAAAATTACCATCTTGATTTTTTAAGATAGCTTCTGATGGGATACTTAAACGTTCTGAAATTTCAGTTTCAAATACGACATCAGCATAGGTGCCAGGGCGCAATTTACCTTCCTTATTATTTATGACGAGACGAACGCGGCCGGTTCTCGTTCTTTCGTCAACATTGGGATAAATATAATCTACTGTCGATTTTATTGTTTTGCCTGGAAGGTTGGGGAAATGGATTGTTGTTTTGGTTCCCTTTGACATAAAGCCCATATCTTTTTCTGAGACATTCACAATCACCCAAACTTCTGAATAATCCTGAATTTTTGCAATTGTCATTCCTTTTTGAACATATGTGCCAGGGGTTACGTTTAGTTCAGAGATGGTCCCTTTTTGTGTGGCGAAAAAGGGAAGATTTTGCCTCACTTCTTTTTCTTTTGTAATGAGGTTTAATGCTTGTTGTTGGACCCCAAAACTCAGCAATCTCTTTTTAATATTATTTTGTGCGGATTTTGATTGTTTTAAAGCAATGAGGAAATCTCTTTGGGATACGACTAGTTCTGGGCTGAACATTTCAAAGAGGACATCTCCCGATTTAACTTCATCTCCAACAGCGGTTATGTTGAGTTTTTCTATCCAGCCTTCGACACGGGCTGAAATCTCAGATTGGAGCCGTTCGTTTTCTTCTACAATGCCGAAGCTTCTAATGTTTTTACCAAATTTAGATGTTTCTACTTTGGCTAATCTCACCCCCATATTTTGAATTGTTTCTGGAGCAATTGTTATGATTGGTTTTTCATCTTCTTTTGATGTTTTATCTTGTTTCGTTTCAGCATTTATTTTGACTAAATCCATTCCACAAATTGGGCATGAACCGGCATCATCTGCGATGTAATGGGGATGCATAGGGCATGTCCATTTGGTAATTGCTTTTGATGTTTGAGCGGCTTTGGCCTGACTCTCTAAAATTGGAGACGCTGTGATTATACTCATTGTGATACTTACAAATAAAATGAGTGAGAACAGTGCTAAGCGCTTAAAGTTAGTAAATTGCTTTTTTCGTGTTTGTGAGACTGACATGATTGCCGCCTTTATATAATCGTGGATGAACTGCTTTTGTC
>JAEPQF010000118.1 GCA_017640685.1 Hyphomicrobiales bacterium | reverse complement strand
TTAAAGGACCTGGTTTATCAAACATGTATTTTGCAAATGCAAAAGATGCAGCTAGGCCAACAAAAATCAATACGAGGGTTGTTAAGGTGCCGCTCATAAATACGAGGGTTTGGTGATATTCTCTTTTTTTACGATAGATCACAGGAGGTTCTGATGCGCGCATGGGTTCCAAAGTTTCTGCTGGGCTGCGTGGCATGGTTCCATAGCCACGACGACCTTGTTTCCTGATCGTACTACGACCATTATTTGCACCTGAATTATCCCAATCAAAACCTTTGTTTACAGACATGACCTACTCTTAACTTCTGATAACGGGTATTGGATAGAAGGCTTTTAATAGACTTCTTGATATATGTAAAACAGTTCAATCGTTTGCATAGCACAAATTACTTGTTTTTTGTAACAATTGAACAAGGGTGATTAATATTCGCCCGTAATATAAACATACTATCCCAAATTGTTAGTCAGAACCAAAAATAAGTCGATTTTTCGACAATTTATAATTTTGGTTTTGATTGGATAGAACATGTCACTTTGTATTTGAATTGAGACATGCTCTATCTTTTTTCTTAACTCGTTATTTTACTTAAAACCGATATGCACTTTTAAGTAACAAGTTAAATTGAGGTGTTTAATTCACGTCTTTGAAGATGAGGGAGGCGTTCGTTCCCCCAAATCCGAATGAGTTACTCAGAGCGACATTAATTTCTTTTTCAACCGCTTCATGAGCACAAAGATTGATGTTTGTTTCAACTGATGGGTTGTCTAAGTTTAATGTTGGAGGTGCGACGTTTTTCTCAATGGCTTTCACTGAGAAAATGCTTTCAACCGCACCAGCAGCGCCTAATAAGTGACCAATGGCTGATTTGGTTGATGACATATGCAAATTATCTGTTGCGCCGTCGAACAATCTTTCAACTGCACGTAGCTCGATTTCGTCACCCATTGGGGTTGAGGTGCCATGGGCGTTTACATAGTCAATATCACTGGCTTGAAGGCCTGAGCGTTTTAAAGCGGCTTCCATGCAACGGAATGCGCCTGAACCATCTTCTGATGGGGCAGTGATGTGATAAGCGTCGCCAGATAAACCATAACCAATGATTTCAGCGTAGATTTTGGCGCCGCGTTCTTTGGCTTTTTCATATTCTTCAAGGACGACAATACCTGCGCCCTCACCCATCACAAAACCGTCTCTGTCGACATCATAAGGGCGGGAAGCTTTTTCTGGATTGTCATTAAAATTCGTTGATAGGGCTTTGCATGATGCAAAGCCTGCAATGGCTAATCTGCACAAGGGAGATTCAGTGCCGCCAGCAATCATCATATCTGCATCATCAAGTGCGATTAGACGGGCTGCATCACCAATGGCATGTGAGCCCGTTGAACAAGCTGTTACCACTGAGCTGTTAGGGCCTTTTAAATTATGTCTGATTGAAACATGGCCAGATGCGAGATTGATTAGGCGCCCGGGGATGAAAAATGGGCTTAAGCGGCGTGGTCCTTTTTCAGCAAAAAGGTGAGATGCTGTCTCAATCCCTTGAAGACCACCAATACCAGATCCTATTAATGTGCCTGCTCTAAAGCTTTGTTCTTCAGTTTTTGTTTCCCAACCAGCATCTTTAATTGCTTCTTCCGCAGCTGCTATTGCATAAGTGATGAATTCATCGACCTTGCGCTGTTCTTTTAATGGGAGCCAATTGTCTGGATTGTAGGTACCGTTTTCGCCATCTCCTCTTGGGATGGCGCAATAAATTTGGCAGGCCAAATCTGAAGCGTCGAATTGATCAATTTTCGTTGCGCTATTTTCGCCTTTGATTAGTCTTTCCCAACAATGATCTACGCCTACTCCTAGTGGCGATACCATTCCAAGCCCCGTGACAACGACACGTCGCATGATTGCCCTCCCTCTCATTATTGAAAATTGACCTTTTTAAACTTTCTAAGACATCTCTTAAGGGGAAGTTCACCTTCTAAAAGGTGGTTTTAATAAGCTATTAGATTAGCTTTATTGGCCCCGTTATTCTCAGTATTTGCTACACTGGATTAATAGGCTGTCTTTATTAAGGTCGAAAATTAAAAAATTAGTCGTTTTGTTAAACAAAATGAAAAAGGCGCAGGGCTTTTATCAAAGCGCCCGGGCCTTTATCAATCATTGCTTAAATTTAAGCAGAAGCTTGTTCTAGAAACTTAACAGCGTCACCAACAGTTTGGATTGTTTCAGCTGCATCGTCTGGAATTTCACATCCAAATTCTTCTTCAAAAGCCATAACAAGCTCAACTGTATCTAAGCTATCAGCGCCAAGATCATCGATAAAGCTCGCATTTTCGACAACTTTGTCGTCTTCTACACCAAGGTGCTCGATGACGATTTTTTTGACGCGTCCTGCAATGTCACTCATATTTCTGCCTCATGATTATTTATTTAAGGTCTTTGTATTTTAAAACCAAATGAGAACTGAATTTAATAAATCAAGTCCATATATCTCTTTTGGCTTCGCTCATTTTCAAAAACTTCAAAGTTCCAACTTATGAAACTTTAAGTTGGTTCAAAGTTTTTAAGGTATTCCAGTTAATTGGTCTATAAAGATTGACTACTTTATAGGCCCCCCAAAATCAATTTAAATAATTAATTAAATGACGTTTCTCGCCTTTGAAGCAAAAATCACCCTAATGAATGTGCCATTTTTTATTATTTAGGCAATATTTTGAGTATTTGTTATTGTTTCAGGTACTTTCGCTAGCACCATTTAAAATTTTGCGCAAGAGGTTGATTGGTATTAAACCATCACCATTCCCCCATTTATGTGCAATGTTTGGCCTGTCATGTATTTTGCTTCATCTGAACTTAAGTAAAGGACAGCTGCTGCAATGTCACCTGGGTCGCCAAATGTTCCTGATGGGATTGCTTGGGCAATTTGCTCAACCTGCTTTTCATTAAGCTCGCCTGTCATTGGGGTTGTGATGAAGCCAGGGGCGATGCAATTAACTGTGATACCGCGCGGTGCAATTTCTCTTGCTAATGATTTTGACATGCCAACAAGGCCTGCTTTACTTGCAGCGTAGTTTGGCTGGCCTGGGTTACCAATAACGCCACTGATAGAGGCAATATTTACTATGCGGCCTGAGCGGTTTCTCATCATGCCGCGAATGGCGCCGCGCATGAGTGTGAAAGCGGCTGTAAGGTTAACGGCGATAACATCATCCCATTCTTCGTCTTTCATACGCATGAAAAGGTTATCTTTGGTGATGCCTGCATTATTGACAAGAATGTCAACTTTGCCCATTGCCTCTTCAGCTTGACCAATAAGGGCGTTTACAGCTTCTCTATCGCTTAGGTTACAGGGGGTGATGTGAACGCGGTCTGAGTTCAAGTTGCTTGCTACTTCTTCTAATTTCTCACGGCGTGTGCCTGAAATTGCAACTGTTGCGCCTTGATCGTGCAAAGTTTTGGCAATCGCCTCACCAATACCACCTGATGCCCCTGTGACGAGGGCTGTTTTACCTGTTAAATCAAACATGAATATCTCACTTTACTATTAAACTTTTTATTGCTTTTTTCGAAGCATTTGACTTTAAGATCCAAAAATTTCAGCTGAACCTTTAATATCGTCTGGTGTGCCGATTGAGTTGGCTTCTAGGCTGCGCTCAATACGACGAGCAAGGCCCGTTAACACGCGCCCAGAGCCAATTTCATAAAGAGTTGTGATGCCGTTAGCTGCCATATATTCAACAGACTCTCTCCAACGTACACGGCCTGTCACTTGGTTAACTAACCCTTCGCGGATGGCGTTTGCGTCTGTTATTTCACTGGCCAAAGTATTTGCGACTAATGGTACAACAGGGTTTTTCATGTCAGTGTTTGAAAGGGCATCTTTCATAGCGTCTGCAGCTGGTTGCATCAATGAGCAATGGAAAGGTGCGCTGACATCTAGAAGAACGGCGCGTCTGGCGCCAAATTCACTTGCTAGCTCAACTGCGCGCTCTACGGCACTTCTCTTGCCACTTAAAACAACTTGACCTGGCGCATTATCATTGGCGGCGTTGCAAACTTCCGTTGTGCCATCTTCAGCCAGGCTGGCTTTTTCCGCGAGCTTTTCTGCGTCAGGTAAATCTAGACCGAGAAGAGCGGCCATAGCGCCTTCATTGACAGGAACCGCTGCTTGCATTGATTTACCGCGAATTCGAAGAAGTTGAGCCGTGTCGGTAAGAGAAAATGTGCCTGCTGCTGCAAGAGCTGAATATTCGCCCAATGAGTGACCAGCTACATATTTCACTTTTTGAGCTAAATCTAAGCCGAATTCACTTTCCAGACATCTCATAACAGCAATAGATACTGCCATAAGCGCGGGTTGCGCGTTTTCAGTTAATGTTAGCTCATCAGCAGGGCCTTGCCACATGATTTTTGTGAGGCTTTTGCCTAATGCATCGTCAACTTCGTTAAAGACATCACGGGCAACCTGAAATTCATCAGCTAGATCTTTACCCATGCCAACTTGTTGGCTTCCTTGCCCTGGAAATGTGAATGCTATGGACATATTATTCCTACCACTTTGAGTTCAACAAAATTTAATTTTGCTCTATTAATCGTCTCTCGATCCAAAAAGCAAGTGATAGTTGTACTCCTGGTGATGAAATTCAGCTAAATTAGTACCGTTTTGAGAGAATTTTCCTTTGCATTTTGCTGAATTTTCTCATATACAACTTTTTTTGAACTGATTCAGTTGAAGGCTGAACTTTTAAGCTACTTGCTTATTAGGTGTCTTCACTCAATACGAGTTGGAAATTTTTTCTTGCGCTTTAGATGCCCACAAAGCATCCGCGCTGTTTAGTTGCACTTCAGATGCTACAAAGTATCCGCAAAATCAGTGACTAACATAAAGAAGAACTAGGGCCTTTCACCGGGCTCGTTTAAAGGCTTTGCATTGGGTTAGTTCATGTAACTTAAGAACAGAAAGGCTCTTTCATGCCACTTTATGAGCATGTACTCCTTGGTCGTCAGGAGCTTTCAACTGCGCAGGTTGATGCGTTGATTGAAGAATTAAAGACGATCCTTGAAAAAGGTAATGGTAAAATCCTCAAGAATGAATATTGGGGCATTAAGCCAATTGCATATAAGATTAAGAAAAACCGTAAAGCTCATTACACATTGTTGAATATTGATGCGGAGCCAGCTGCGATTGCAGAAATGGAGCGTCAAATGAGCATTTCAACTGACGTTTTACGTTTCATGACAATTCGTGTTGAGGAACATGAAGAAGGTCCATCAGCAATGATGCGCAAGAGCGATCGTGATGATCGTCGCGGTGGTCGTGGTCGCGGAGATGATCGCGGTGACAGAGGTGACCGTAAAGATTTCAGAGGAAGGGACTAAGAGATGCAGAATATAGCTCAATTACCAGTGCGTCGTCCTTTTCATCGTCGCCGTAAAACTTGTCCATTTTCTGGTGAGAGTGCACCGAAAATTGATTATAAAGATGTGAAATTACTTCAACGCTTTATTTCGGAGCGCGGCAAGATTGTTCCATCACGTATCACGGCTGTATCAGCTAAAAAACAACGCGAATTAGCAAAAGCTATCAAGCGTGCTCGTTTTCTTGGTTTGATCCCATACGTTATTAGCTAATTTAAATATTAGTTTGAAGATTAAGCTGACCTGATGAGATTTCTTGTTGGGTCAGTTATTTAAGCTTTTCAAGATGAAAAGCTCAGTTGGGCCATAGATTTCAATCTTTGATATATGCCCCTAACCGCGAAGGCGGGACAGCGAATGAATTTTAAAAGATGTTTTCTCATCTCTTTTTGCCATTCCCTACTCCCCCTTTCATAATTTTAAAATTCCTTAAGCTTTGAGAGCTGATTAGAGAGAGTGTTATGAAAGTTATTCTACTTGAACGTATCCGTAAATTAGGCCAAATGGGCGAAACAGTGACTGTTAAAGACGGTTTTGCACGTAACTATCTATTGCCACAAGGCAAAGCCCTTCGTGCTAATGAAAAGAACCAAGCTCATTTTGATGCACAACGTGCTGAACTTGAAGCTCGCAATTTAGAGCTTAAAGGTGAAGCGACTAAGGTTGGTGAGAAAATCGCTGATGAGACTTTTGTTGCTATTCGCCAAGCTGGTGATACTGGCCAACTTTATGGTTCAGTGAGCTCACGTGATATTGCTGATACGATTTGTGAAAATGGTATTCAGATTGATCGTAACCAAATTCTCCTTAACCGCCCAATTAAAGTACTTGGTGTGCATGAAGTGCTTGTTAGCCTTCACCCTGAAGTTGAAGTTAAGGTGAATATTAACGTTGCTCGCACAGAAGAAGAAGCTGAACGTCAAGCACGCGGTGAAGATGTGACACTTGATGTAGCTGATGACGAAGAAGAAGATGTTCTTTCAGCTGAAGATGTGTTTGAAGAAGGCGCTGAGCCAACTGAAGAAGACGCATCTGAAGAAGGTGAAGAAGCTTCAGCTGAAGCGCCTGCAGAAGAAGAAGACAAAGATGCATAATGCATTTTGAATTAACCGGTCTATGTTATCTTTGATCAATCAGATTATAGACCTTTTAATTTCATAGTTTATAAAGAGGACATTCTTTTTAAAAAGAGTGTCCTTTTTTTATATGTATAATACTTCATTGATGCCAACTGAATTTAGAGTAACGCTATGACTAACACTGAATTAATAGATGATAAGGCTAAAACTTCTTTTATTAAAGAGGCTTATGGCATTGATGATTTGCTTTCTATTATGGCGCAATTGCGCAATCCGGATGGTGGTTGCCCTTGGGATTTGAAACAAGATTTTAAATCCATTTCCTCTTACACCATTGAAGAGGCGTATGAGGTTGTTGATGCGATTGATCGAGCTGACAAAGATGATTTATGTGATGAGCTTGGCGATCTTTTGTTTCAGGTGGTTTATTATGCTCAGATGGCAACTGAAGAAGAAAGTTTTCAGTTTCAAGATGTTATTCAAGCAATTTGTGAGAAGTTAATTCGCCGGCATCCGCATGTTTTTGGAACTGATGACTTAAAGAGTGATTTAGAAATCAAAGGAATGTGGGAGCGGATTAAGCAAGAAGAAAAATCATTAAAAGCTATGAATGAAACGGCTGGCCCTTCTTCTATTCTTGATGATGTGCCAGTTGGGCTACCAGCTTTGAGCCGCGCTATAAAGCTACAGAAAAAAGCCGCCAAAGTCGGGTTTGACTGGCCGGATGCATCATTTGTTTTTGCCAAAATTGAAGAAGAACTCGGTGAGGTAAAAGAAGCTTTTGATGAGGCTGAACATTTAAAGACAGGTGATGGAATACATCCAAAGAGCCAAACTAAATTAAATGAAGAGATTGGTGACCTGTTATTTGTTATTACCAATCTGGCGCGGCATATGAATATTGATCCAGAACATGCGGCTCGTTCGGCCAATAATAAATTTTGTCGGCGATTTTCTCATATTGAAAAAGAACTCAAGGCACGCGGTTTATCATTGGATGAGGCAAGCCTTGAAGAAATGGATGCGCTTTGGGATGAAGCCAAGCACCAGGAAAAACAATCAGGTTGATAGTATTAGACTTATAATTGCATAATTGGTTTTTGATCTTTTGTTTGAAGGTTGATGATATCTCCAATGTTTTTGGGATCCAGTAAGAATGAGAGGATCATGTCTCGTTCTTGTTTTTTCGTTAGATTTAATTTTTTCACCGCCACGGCAAGTGCGCATTTTGCATAAGCTACTAAGCCTTCTGTTTTAGTAGACGTGGGGTTCATCCCCATATAGCGCCGCAAAAAACCATTTGCATAATAGACACCATATTTTCTTTTCGCTTGCGGTGTGAAATATTCAGCTACCACTGACACATTCAAGCCATCTAGATTGTCTACCTTGTGGGGGCCGTTTTGCGGCCATGTGCAGGAGATGCCTGGTTCTAAATCTATAATATTAGCAAACTCATCCCATTTTTTATCATAATGTATTTCTTCTTCTGTTTCTCTCAGGATGACGGCTTCTAATGTTTCATCTGGTAAGACAGTTTTGTCTGTTTCATCCCAGAGATAAAACCGTTTTTTACCGCGCACGTGCCAGTGATGGATAAGGGGAATATCTGTATGATAAAGAACGCTGGCGTTTGGTGACGAGATTAGGATGTGCGTTTGAGAGCGGTCTGTTTTGACATGTTTTGTAACATCACCAACTTCAGCAAAGGCTTGCTCCATGACTTCGTGATGTTCGGGTGAGAATTTTTCAATGCCTCTTAAGCATAACCACAGTTGCCCTTGTTTAATGGCTTCTAAGACTTCTGCACCTGAAAGACCATTAAAGTCACCATTGCGCCAGATCATTTTTCTCCCCTCAACATTCATGTGTGTGATCATGTAATATTCACGGGGTGTGTTATCGATGAGTTCAGCTAATTCATCATCGTCAAATAAACCTGTTTCATTCAGGTGATGGTGAAATTTAACAAGGCCTGTTCCGTAGTCCTTGCCTTGCTCTACACTTAAATCAATTAACTTACTCATTTCAGGAACTCCTAAAACTCAAATACTCGGTGAAATATAGTTTTCAGAAAGGTGTTTTACGTCTTTCTGATGAAAACAATTGGAGAGTTATTTAATAGATTTTGGGAAATGTGACTTTGATCTAAATCACGCAATAGATGCTAAGTTATTGTGTTTGTTGGTTATAATTAATTTTCACTTAAAGGTGTGACGCAAAAAAAGACATTTATTAACTTCTTTGAAGGCGAGCTTTATTTAGACGATAATAATTTCTCTAACCGTCCTGCTAATCGTTTTGGGAGAGAGACTTTATAGTCAGTTTCGCCAGATTGATTGGTTTCACCTTGAGTGACTTGGCCATTTTCGTAAAGCCAATTGACGATCATGCCTTGGTTGGCTTTTAGTTTTAGCTCTAAGTTAATTTCGTTTTCTTCTAGTTGTTTGTCGAGCGCTTCGAGCAGGTGGTCTAATCCTTCGCCTGTTTTGGCGGAAATGAGAAATGGTGTTGTTTCACTCTGATCGCTCGACCCTGCCATTTGTAATGTTTGATTTTGGCTTTCACAGATGCCTTGTGATCCATAACCTTCACTCATTTGAGGAATTTGGTCGATTTTGTTCCATACTTCAAAAATCGGAGCGCTGTCTTCTTCTTCTTTTATGCCAAGCTCTTTCAAGATTTTGATAACGTCACTGCGTTGTTGATCTCGGCTTGGGTTCGAAGCGTCTTGCACATGAAGAATGATGTTGGCCTCTAAAACTTCTTCTAGCGTAGCTCTAAAGGCAGCAACCAGTTGTGTTGGCAGGTTAGAGACAAACCCTACCGTATCAGACATGATGACTTTTGCGCCAGATGGTAAGAGGATTGAACGCATGGTTGGGTCTAGTGTGGCAAAGAGTTGATCTTTGGCCATGACGTCCGCTCCGGTTAATCTGTTAAAGAGTGTTGATTTGCCAGCGTTTGTATATCCCACCAAAGCAATGATGGGATAGGGAATTTGTTTGCGTTTCTTGCGGTGTAGGTCCCTTGTTTTTTTGACCTTTTCAAGCTCTTTCGTGAGGCTTAAAATTCTGGTTTGTAGTTGGCGTTTATCTGCTTCTAATTGGGTTTCACCAGGACCGCCCATAAAACCTTGACCACCTCTTTGACGTTCCAAGTGGGTCCAGGAGCGAACAAGACGGGATTTTTGGTAATTTAAGTGAGCTAGGTCTACTTGCAAGCGGCCTTCTCTGGTAGCTGCACGCCTTCCGAAAATTTCAAGAATTAAACCGGTGCGATCAAGAATTTTTACATTCCATGCTCTTTCCAGATTTCTTTGTTGACCAGGGCTTAGGCTATGATCAACAACAACAAGTTCTGAGTGATTGTCATGAATGATTTCTTTTAGCTCTTCAACTTTGCCTTGCCCAAAAAGAGTGGCCGAGCGAATAGTCTCTAGTGGTACTGGGATTGAAGCTTTGACTTCAAGGTCAATGGCTTCAGCTAAACCCAGCGCTTCTTCTAGGCGATCATCAATTGGTCTCTTGTCAATTGATGACTTAGGATCATCTTCAGATGATTTGAATTTGGATTTCTTATTATTGTAAGGAACGAGCAAAGTCGCTTGAACGGCTGGTTCTTCTTCTATTTGGAATTGTACCGTTTGGTTTTTAGATCCCTTTTTTGGGGGGCGGGACTTTTTATTCTCTTCAATGCTGGTTATCGTTTTGCTCGCTGTAGAGTGTTTTTATATTCTATTGGGGGGTAGTCTAAGCATAAGTTTGTGAATTGGCAAAATAAATTCCATTCTCTAAAGACTTTAATTTTTCAATTTCAGTCTTTAGAGTAATTAGAGGTTCGGGCCTTAAAAGTTCTAAACCAGCAGAGAATTAATTATTGGGTTCTTCTGCGCTTGGCTCGCCTTCAAACATTTGAACTGGTTGGCCGGGCATTATTGTAGAGATGGCATGTTTGTATACCAATTGAGAGTGACCGTCTCTGCGCAGAAGTACACAGAAATTATCAAACCATGTGACCACACCTTGCAGTTTAATTCCATTCACCAAAAAGATAGTCAATGGTGTTTTGCTTTTTCTCACATTGTTTAAGAATGCGTCCTGTAGATTTTGATTCTTATCGTTAGCCATGTTTTTTTCCGTTTATTTGTTGTGGCAATTTACTTTAGGAACACAGAATATTAATTTGATTTCAATTTCTTTGTCCAATTTTATTATTCAAACTACT
>JAEPQF010000117.1 GCA_017640685.1 Hyphomicrobiales bacterium | reverse complement strand
ATTTTATCAAATAAGTCGCTTCCATGATCTATGTATCGATAATATTGGGGAGGTCTAAAACCATCACTAATTTGTTTCAGCCTCTCTAATTTTATTTTCCTATTGAGCTTTTGAACTCTGCTAATATGTAATGCATACGCAACTTTAGAACCAGAAAAGTAATCATCAAAATCTTTTCTAGATATACCGCATTTATGTTCGTATTTACTCCAAATCTCATCGGGTGTTCCTTGATCCACTGTAGTTACAAACGCAGTCGCCTCAACGGCACTAGTTGGGCTAGATGAATATATCCAAATCCTTACACCACCATTAGCAGGAAACGGTTTTTTCCTTAATTCTATTGTTTTTTTACCATTTAAAATTTTTGCTAAATAGTTGGGTTGTATGGAAATTAATACATCTTTGGAAGGTACTTTCATACCCTCATGAACAATATGAAAAAGTTGCTCATATGTTAACTTCTCTGGGCTTACCAAGTTAGCTGCAGCTCCACCCAATTCCTTTATTCGCTTCATAGGAATTGGATTTGTAAACTCTTTGAAATTATCAAAAGTAATAACCTGCACATTACCGTTTTTATCAGTCTGCTTGATAAGCTCCTGTCTATCCAAAACACCGTACTTACGATAAATTTTGAGAGCATTATCATAGCTACAAACTTTTACCGAAGTAATTCTGGCACAACCAATAACACCTCGTCCTGCTGTTCCAGACTCATAAAATACTATAGGGGTTCCAACCAATAAAATTTGTTTGTGAGAAGGCTTTCTATAATAAACCTTCTCTAACCGCAATAATGCTTCCTCTGATAATTCGAAGGGTAAGAGCGTTTGATCTCTTGCCAACAAATCTGAAGCATAGGTAGGATTGATAGGAACAATTACTCCTGACCTTTTTGGCAACATTATAAGAGATGGTGATAAAAATGTTTCCAACTGAGAAAGCTCTATTTCATATTCACGGCTAGCTATTGATGCTTGAATTATAGAAGCTCCTGTACTGTTGTCTCTCATTTTAGGAATAAGTAGAGGGAGCCTTATGTTGGTGTGTTCCAAGATTGTAGTTCTAAAATCTTTCCAGTTGGCTTTTGTTATAAGCAATGGGCAAGAAATTTTAACAAGACTGATGATCCCATTATAAATAGAATCACTTCTTTCAAAGCCTCTGCTCATGCATATTTTTTCAAAGTCAAAATCTTCTTCTCTAATATGTAGCAATAGTTTACTGGCATTGGTTACTTGAGAAAGTCTCATAAAGCATTCCAGCATATGCTCAAATACAATTACTCGGTTGCTTAATGCATCTTTCAAAGACACAAAAAATGCTTCCAAGCTATCATGTTTTGCTCCTTTAGTTTGAGCTAAATAAACCGCGCAAACTTCTCCATCAAGTGAAACATTTTTTCGTTCTCTGGTTCCTCTTGTTTTACTTTTCATAAAAACATTGGAAACATCGTCAAGTGCTGGCTTAACCCTATCAAAAAAAGTTTTTATTTGATTTGTATTGGTAAAAGTAGTTATTGAAATAGCTCCCTCTTCACTTGACAAGGGAACATCAACTGGACTTGGGTCAATATTACCAAAATATTCTATTTTGAAATCCTCTGGAGAATAAAGAGTAAGACCATATTTTTCTTGTAGCTTACCCCTTGCTCCCAGCAACGCTTTCTCTTCTGTAATAAACCCCGATTTAGAATTTTGAATACAATAGGCCAAGTGTCTAATATCTGATTGATCTTGTAATGCATTTTTTCTCGTCTTACTTCTATTTGGAAAGACCACAGCCCTAATTTCTTCTTGTAGCTTATAAAGCTCTGTCTCATCAATTTTTTCTAAAACTGGTAAAGCATTTTCAGCAAGAATAAGGATAGGGTCATTATCACCCTTTTTATTCCGATCCAATTCTTCTTGAAATTCTGGGGTCACAAAGAGACTAAATTCTCCCGCCATCGACGCCTGCATGATTTCAGCAATTAGCTTCTCTTCAGCTTGCTTCTTTATCAAAGTAAGAAATATATTCAAATCTATAACGTAGCTATCAACATCATTGCTTTTAAACTTTGATGTAATACTCAAAGGCAATGGATCATTAGGTAAAAGACTAGGGGTAGATAGTCTTTTATGGAAGATGAGCACTTTCCGTCCTGTTGAATTTTTCTTTTTTCTAGCTGCAAGGGAACAAAACCCTTGCGCTTGCCAAAACTGAATAGCATCCGTTAAATCCTCTGCAACATCAGCTCTAAGGTTTAAGCAAGAAAGCTGCTCTCCATAATCAGTTATTTCTTTTATTAGAGAGGAAGCTACACCAGATCCTCTATATTTTTTTCTAACACATATTTGGAATATTCGAAGTTCTTGAGGAGGTTTGCCACCATGCATAAGGTGACCTAGATAATTACCCTGCCCATCTACAGCGACCCATATCCTACCC
Organism: Hyphomicrobiales bacterium; assembly: GCA_017640685.1. Taxonomy (GTDB): domain Bacteria; phylum Pseudomonadota; class Alphaproteobacteria; order Rhizobiales; family HXMU1428-3; genus HXMU1428-3. The sequence goes on along the minus strand of JAEPQF010000117.1, from coordinate 8,369 downwards.
TTATTAATACAATCCTCATAGACTCCTACTGCATTAAATCCTAGGGCATCTTTATTAGCATCTGTAATCTTTATAATGGAGTTTAGGTGTTCAATCACCTCAGAAGGCTTCTTTATAATTTTCAATTTTTTTAACCCTCTGTCTATTTTACTTTTTATCAGTAATGAAATGTTTTTGTATTAATTGTTAGAAAAATTACGGCTACGTCATCAAATGAAATATTTAAGAGCACGATTCCTTGTTTGATGGTATCTAAAAGCCTTAAATATGTTTATTGAAAAACTCTACAATATTCACATTTTATTTGTTTATTAGCTGGGGGGTGAAACGGGGGCAGCATGCCCCCTCAACCGACCGCGGTTATGCGCCGGTCGCAAGACGCATGGTAGTACCATGCACATCTTGCCTGAAGCGAATGTGGAAGGCTTGTTATAGATCATTTTTTCTGAAGTAAATATGAAACAAAATAAATGGTGAAATAAGAAATTTAATTCTGCTAAATGCCCATCGACATTTATAAACTGTTTTTATGTCAGATAAAAAAATAAAAATTGCAGATAATCCATCAATAAAAGAACTGAAAAGTGTATTACCAATAGTCAAGGGGATTAAACTTTTAACAAGTTCTTTAAAAAAGCTCGGCTTGGCTGGCAGGAAAACAAACAGCATTCATGATGCTGTTTCAGATATTCTAAAAGAAGAAAAAAACTTATATCTCCCAGACCAATTCAATGAAGCTTTTTCTGATAAAGGGTGGATTGTTACAAACTCATTCTCAATGGAAGTAATGTCTAAAGCCTTAAAACTAAAAACTGAAGGTGAAGAAGAGGCTGCTGAGGAAGAAATAATAAGTTGGTTTACAGAAGATAATATCAATCTTTTTGCCATACATAGGAGTAAACCATTTAATAAAGCTTCTGATCGATGGACACAATTAAGAGAAGCTCTTTCTCTGACTATTGAGCAAAGATATATGGCAGCTGTTCCATTGATCTTAATTGCCTGCGATGGTTTTGCATCAGATGTTATCGGCACAAGTCCATTTGAAAAAAACGTTGATCTTTCATCATTTGACTCAATTGTTGGTCATCATTCTTCCCTACCCAAACTAATTGGTAAAGTCATTAAAGGTGTCAGAAAATCTTCAGATGAAGAGCTGAGCATACCACTACGTCATGGCATTCTGCATGGCCGCTCATTGGGATATGCTAATAAAATTGTTTGTTATAAATCTTGGTTATTGATGATTGCTTTAGTTGATTGGGCGATTGATGTTTCTTCTGAAAAAGAACGAAAAAAAGAGCTAGAACATAGGCAAAATTTCAATTTGAAAGAATTTCGCATTCAAAGAAAAAAATTAAAAGAAGATAGAAGAATTATGGATTCATTCCAAACAATAGAATGGCTTCCTCCATTTGGAAATGATTTAAAACCGGATATACCTGCTAATAGTTTTATCGCATTTCTGGAGGCTTGGAAGAATAAAAACTACGGTAAAATGGCAAAGCATTCAATGAAATCAATAAATGAGTCTCATGGGCAATTGGCAGGTATTATAAGAAATGATGCAGAATTAGCTGAACTTATTAAATATGAAATAAAACACATTAAACAAAATTCAGTAGCCAGATCAGAAGCAAAAGTTTTTATGCAAGGTAAAAATATAAATGGAATTGTAGTAGAAGGCGAATTCGATATTTTAGCATTTCGTTACACTGTTGATGACGAGATTGCAATGCCAGATGATAGAGGAGTATGGCTTGTACAGCAAAATTGTATTTTTCATCTTATGCATGCTTCACCTGCAAATTTACAATGAATACTGAATTTTTCTAAATAGACTTTTTTTGATATTCTAGAATATTACAAATTATATTTACCTCCATATGTAATCCTTACTCTGAGAATTATGATGAAACTCACAACACTTTCCTCTGACTTCGAGCCTGTTATTCGGCTGGTTTTAACCTCGGTTCAAAAGGAAAAGTTTTGGAAAAAACGCCAAGAAGTAGAGATAACTAATTTGCCAGAGCTACATGAGGTTTTAAAACAACATGACCCCCGGGCTGTATCTAAACTCATTGACCAAATGAGGAATATATCTAACAGGCTTTTATGTGAATATAAGTTTTTCCCTTCTTACAATATTTTAAAAAATGACCAACGAAATATAAAAAAACTTGTTATGAAGGAACCTTCTCTAGCTATAGTTTTTACGACAAATTATTCTGGTTATATCCGAGAATGGGCGATTAAATCTGTGAATTCATTCAATGGATCATTTGAACTTGCTGTATTGCTCTATCGATTAAATGATTGGGTGCCAGAGGTGCGTAAAGCAGCCAGAGAAAAAATTTCCAGATTATTGAATTCAAAATCCGATAATTCGGATACTTTGCATTTATTGTTGGAATGTGCTGAGTTTATTTTAGATTTTACCAAATTTGGTCGTGCTGAGTTACTCGAGCAGAAACTCATCTCGTCTCTTCACTCAAATCCGGAATTTGAATATGGGGTTTGGCAAATCATCATTCAGAACAAACAAGATCAAGCAGCACGTTTATTCAAGCTCTCGCTACAAAATAATAAATTTCGGGATCGTCAATTAACGCTATTGCAAAAAGCACAGCATCAGTCTGTCCGTCGACTAGCATTGCAAAACCTTCTATTATCAAATAATCAATCGAGTGAAGTTGATATTGATGAGATGCTCTCTCTTGGATTGAAAGACAGATCAATTGAAGTAAGACGGTTAGCATTGTCTTATATCATTCAAGAGAAACCTAAAGCCTTTCATAAAGAAAATACGTATCGAAGTTTGCTTAATCAGGAGAATGTTGGTTTATTTGATCGGGTTATGTTTGGATTAAGGTCACTCAAAATTGATATTTTACCTGAGCTACGACATAATTTAAAAATTAAACACAATCTTACAATGACTGCTGATCTTCTTTGCCGCTGGGGTGACCGTGAAGATGCACATTTACTTTATGAAATTTCTACTGATCTACCACCTAAAGAGATGATTTCTCTTCTTTCAGCATCGGCTCATTTAGGTAATGAAAAAGCTGTAGAACATTTGCAGCTCATTATGGCCTCACATGATGATAAAGCAGTCGCCAGTAAAGCTGCGAAAGTTCTTGCTAAAATGAGGGTGGGTTTAACTTTTAAGGATTTTCAAAGAGCTATTAAATACAAGAAGGATATTGTTGGCCGCGGTTATTTGCTCTTGACTTATGGGATACCAACTATGGAATATGCTCATATCATGGCTCTTCTTATAACTCAGAAAGTAAACTATCCGCCAGATCAACTATGGGATGTCTTCGCAAAAAAAAGAAGAAAAGGTATGTTTAATCCAACTGAAAAAGAGCTTATTTTTCTTAAAGAACTTAGCGATGAAAGTCTTGATTTGAAGCGCAAATTCGAAAATTACATGGGACTTAAACTACTGTGAAATTTTAAATAGAAATACCCAATCGGCACTTGCAGGTGATAGGCCATGACGTAAAGTGTCGAGGCTGAAACCTTTCTCTTCCCGTTTTCATATTTTCTAAGTTCTCTAACAGAAGTCCCAATAGCTTTTGCAAGAGCTTTTTCTGAAATATTCCAATCAGCCCGGCGCTTTTGAATGCGCTTTCCAATATGACGATCAAGTCTTGCAAGATAATTGATGTCCGGCATAAACAACCTTTCTCACCACATCCGGCTTGCAAGTTTACGATCTTCATATCCGACTGCTTGGACATAGATAGCTGTGGTTCTGAGTGATGAATGACCGAGCCATTTTTGAAGACGGGTTTCAGGGACGCCAGAGAGTATGGCGTGTATGCCGAAGCCATGCCGGAGACCTCTTGCACTGGCGCGGATGCCAAAGATTTTAGCTTTGGTCATCACCAACTTTACAAGACGCCATCCCTTTTGCCTTCCAAACTTCCAAAGGCGGCTCAAGAGATAAGCATCTTTTTGTTTTTGTAATTTGATAACGCCATGAGCTTGATTAAGAAGCTTAGCAAAACTGCGCGGAATAGGAACGGTTCGGAATTCTTTTCCCTTGTTTTTTCCGTGCTTTTTTAGGCTGCGAAACACTAGAAACGCTTCTTCGATATTCACGCGCATAAACTCTAGCTCTAAAGCTTCACTTGGGCGGCATCCTGTCCAGTAAATCGTTTCGCAGAATGTGCGCTCCGAAAGCTCTTTGAGAACATCAAGGGCTTTGTAAAAGCGTTTGCGCTCTTTCTGATTGAGATATTTTCGCTCGCCCTGATCGCTTAAAAGCGACATGGAAATGTGAGAGGAATGATCGAGTATCATCGGCGGTTCTTTCAAATGCGTTGCTCAGTGCGTGATACAGAACTGGTAATTCTGTTTCATGCTCACACAACCTTTTGATATTACGCCGTTTTCGGGGCTTTTAGGGCGGTCTTTAACGCCGCCATTCTTTGACCATCATATGATTTTATACAAATAAATCAACAGCGAATACAAAATTACCAGTTTTGTAACAGGGAAGAATCTTCAAACCCAACGATCCTAAAGGCTTTCCGAATAAGCGTGTTTTTAATTTTTCTTTTATGCATACCCATGCATACCGCTCAGGCAACAACGACAGCCGATTTTCTTAAATGGGATAAAAAAGCACAGATTTCATTTTTTCAAATTTCAATCGGCATGCTTGGAACTGTGGCCTCACAAGTGAGGCCACAGATGGCGCGTTGTATCAATGATTGGTATTACAAGAGCCAAGAAACACAGAGGCAAAGGCATGAAGAGCTTCTAAAAATCATGCCCCGATATGCAAAGTATAATCCATCAGCTTTTATGCTTGGGGTGATTGAAAGCGTATGCGGCAAGATTAAGAAGTAAGTCCTTACTTTCCAATTTTAACAACCGGAATAGTTTTGGTCTCCATCTGCAAATCAGTATCTAACTCTGAAGCTTCTTGTAGTTCAGTTTGCAGTGGTATTTTTTCAAATGCTTCAACATGAATTTCATGAACACGTTCTTCTAATTTTTGGGAGCGCTTCTTCAACTCATCAACACGCTCAAGAGACAGAGGATTTTCATTATCACTAAGCTCTCCCCGAATACCACCAAGCTCAACTTCAACACCGCGCAATTCATCAGACGCTTGTTTAAATTCTTCTACACGGTTCATTTGAGATTGATACTCTTCATAAGTTGGCTCATTCCCACGCCAAACAATGAGTATAGCAAGATCATCGGCAATGATACTGCCATCCTCTGATCTTACATCACCGTTTCCATCACGGAACACCTTACGCCCACCGGGTAAACTAGCAGCACTTTTTAGAAGTTGATCTAATTTTATTTGTTCACGTTCAAAGGCTGACAGAACTTTATCAAGGACAGATGTAGCCGCCTGTTCTGCTGATAGTAGAGAAGTCATTGCTGTCTCATGTGCCTCGGCGTAGGCCGGATTATTAAGCAGCAACCACTCAAGGGTTTCACGAATTTGTTCAGTGATGGTTTTGCGCTTATCACCAAATACGCTACCGCTCGTATCTTTACTCAAACCGTGACGTACCTGCTGGCCTATCTCTACACCTGACAGACTATGTTGGAGATTGTCAAAGTCATCCTGTTTACGTCTGTCGCGCAAACCGTCCGCATGCTCATTGAAGCTATCTGAGAAATTCTCTTCCACGCTTTCTATTTTACCCGATTTTTGAAGAAAAATTCAAATTTCATTGAAAAATGTCACTGAGGTAGTCAAAGCGTCATAATCTGGTCACAATCAAATTATTACAATTATATATATAATTTTTATAAATCCAAAACCGCAATTCCTTTCAATGCAAAATTCTCTTTTGCAAACGGTCGTGTATTGCCTCAATCAAGTAGGAGTATTTTATGAGCGGAAATCCACCAACGAGCATACTGAGAGACGGAAATTTAAAAGCCAGTATCTGGGAAAATGAAGGAAAGAAAGGAACGTACTACACAACCACTTTTACCAAAATCTATGAAGACAAAAATCAAAATGTTCGAGAAACAAGCGTCTTCAATAACTCCGACCTTTTGAAAGTTTCTGAACTCGCCCGCCAAGCTTATGGTCGCACGAATGATTTGCGCCAAGAACATCTCCAATCGCTCGAAGTTGAACAATCTCAAGACCTCTCTACTGAGCCTAGTCAAGATGATCGTAAAGCTCGCATGAAAGCTTCAATGCAAAATGCAAGAGCTAAGCGTAGTCAATCTAATGACTACGATCAGGGACGGTAATTACCCCCAACCAAACTGCATACATGGTGCATAATTTTCTTGAACAATTCCAAAATAAATGTTCTTATTTTGTTCTAGATTGTTTCGAGAAGGGAGAAGCATATGGGATTAACTTGATAACCACTTGGAGTAACAAGCGTGAAAGAGATCGAGGCAACTGAAGGAACGGACTACAAAACACTAACGCTAGACATAGATTATTATCAAAGCTTTTTGGATGATGCAGATATCCCGGATGATAAAAAACAGGAACTTATTGAAACACTCTGGAACATTGTGGTTCAATTTGTAGATATGGGATACGGCATACATCCCCTGCAACAAGCAAACAACAATGCTGACACTGCATTACATTCATCCATTACAACTATGATCGCAAATGCCGTAAATGAGGAAAGTGAAACACCACAACAAACTATTTCAGAAGGGAATGAAGTATGATTATTGAAAATGAATTTATTGATTATAACGATCCTTCTGTAAAATATGAATTTGTCTTATATCTGCGTGTTTCCGATAAATCACAAGTTACAAAAGGTAGTGGTCTTTCTTCACAAGAAATACGAGGACGAGAATATGCTAAATCTCGTGGAACCCCGGTAGTTAAAGTTTTCTATGATGATGGCGTTTCAGGGAAAATCTTAGAACGTCCAGACGTCATGAGAATGCTCAATTTTCTTAAAAAGAAAAAGCCCGGCGTACAGTACGTAGTTCTAATCGATGAGATTAGTCGTCTTGCAAGAGATGTTCGAGTTCACTTTGATTTACGAGATGCCCTTGATGAAGTCGGTGCTCTTTTAGACAGTCCCACAACACAATTCAAAATAACTCGTGATGCTGATGGAACTCTCAATGAGGGTATGCAAGCAATGTTTGCTCAACATTTCCGCATGAAGAATGCTGAAACTTCACGCAATAGAAAGTGGGCACGATTGAAAGGTGGGTATTGGCCATATACAGCGCCTGTAGGCTTTAAGTTCAAAATGACCAAAACCCATGGAAACATGCTCGTAAGAAATGAACCTATTGCTTCCATAATCCAAGAAGCTTTCGAAGGCTACGCCTCAGGTAGGTTTGCTAGTCAAGCAGAAGTAAAACGGTTCCTTGAAAGCCAGCCTGCTTTTCCCTACCGCAGCTGTGATGGAACAATAAGGCATCAACGTATAACAGAGATGTTCAAAAGACCTGTCTATGCCGGATACGTCCATTGTAAGATTTTGGGAGTTCCTCTACAGGAGGGAAAGCATAAGCCTCTCGTTTCTTGGACAACATACGAAAAAGTTCAGAACCGCATGAAATCAAAGAACGTAGCCCCAGCTCGAAAAGATATTAATCTTGATTTTCCACTACGCGGATTTGTCACATGTAGCGATTGCGGTAAGCCATTACGCGCGGGTTGGTCTAAAAGCCGCTCAGGCAAGCGCCACCCTTATTACAATTGCCAAACTAAAGGCTGCATAAGCTATGGCAAGTCAATAAGACGAGCAGCTATAGAGGGGGAGTTTATCAAACTACTTAGGAAACTAAGACCAACTCAGCCACTCTTCGAGCTTATCAAAGCAATGGTTCTCGACGCAGCAAAACAAAGGACAGAGCAAATAAAGACCATCAAACATGCTCTAAAAAAGCAAATCACGACGACTGAGAAGAAGATTAACTCATTGCTTGATTACATGGCAGAATCTTCTAGCCCCCTTACAGCTAAAGCCTACGATCAAAAGATCGAGAAATTGCAAATTGAAAAGATCTCAGCTCAAGAAAAATTACAAAATTTTGGCTTAAAAACTCCTAACACCGATTTACTCATTGAACCATGTATGAAGTTTTTATCAAACCCTTGTAAAATATGGGAATTTGGAGATATTCACCTACAAAAAATGGTACTCAGACTGGTATTTTCTGAACCACTAGCCTATGCGCGCAATGCAGGCTATAGAACCGCTAAAACGGCCTTACCTTTCAACATGTTAGATGATAAATTTGGCTCAAATTGTAAAATGGTGCGGGCGGCCGGACTTGAACCGGCACGATCGTTTCCAATCGAGGGATTTTAAGTCCCTTGTGTCTACCAATTCCACCACGCCCGCTTAAATGGCCTGATTAATCTTCAAAAAAGATTAAAG
>JAEPQF010000116.1 GCA_017640685.1 Hyphomicrobiales bacterium | reverse complement strand
GCACTACCGAGCAGTGGACAGACTTAAAGGTTGCCGTTCATATGCCCTGCTCGATGATGCATGGCCAACAGCTGAAACACCAACCTTTTGAACTCCTTCAAAATGCAGGATTTACTGTTATGGAACTTGACGAACCTCATATTTGTTGTGGTTCAGCTGGAACTTACAATATTTTACAGCCTGAAATTGCTAGCTCTCTTGGAGAACGTAAAGCGGATCATATAAAAAGAGTGAAACCAGATATTCTGACACGCCGGTTGTTCATTTCGTTGAGTTGCTTGATTGGGCCTATGGTGGGCCTTGTCCGGAAGGTGTGGAGCATCTTCAGCACCGCGTGGACCGACTTGAAACGACTTAATCATCTGATTAAATTCAGCAATTTTTAATATTTTTTTATAAAAACGCCCAAATTTTATCATTTTGTAGCCTTTTTTGCTCTATTTCTGGCCACGGATGAACTTCTTGTTAGGAACTTTGTGACTATTGTTAATTTCTTGCTAAGTTTTTGGGAGATTTAACTTCATGAGTCGGGCTTTTCGCATTGAGCGCTATGTAGACCCAAATGATGAGTTGTCATTTGAGGAAGATAAACAAGAAAAGCGTCATAAGGAAATAATGGACACCTTGGGTGTGTTGCAAAAAACACTGTCCCAAGGGGTGAGCCTTAAAGATGACGATGGATCTAGTTCTGGAAAAATAAACAATTTGTTGACTGATGAAGTTGAAGAAAAACGAGAAGAGCTTCAACAGTTAAAACATGAAATGGGTGAAATTTACAAAGCCATTCATGAAACTAAAACTCAAATTATGACAATTAAAGAAAGTGGAGCGGACGGCCATGAAATGGCAAGGGCTGCTGAAGAGCTTAGCTTAATTGTTAAGGGGACAGAGGAAGCTACGAATAATATTCTTCACGCTGCTGAAACCGTTGAAACTAACGCTGCTAATCTCATTGCTGGCTTACAAGATGAATCTCAACAAGCTTTGGCATGTGAAATTCAAGAGCAAACTGTTGGCATTTTTGAAGCTTGTAACTTTCAGGATTTAACCGGTCAGCGTATTACAAAAGTTGTCAAAACCTTCTGTTTTATTGAAGCTCGTATTTTGAAAATGATCGAAATTTGGGGTGGCCCTGATAAATTCTTGGGCATTACAGCTGAAGAATTGGAAAATAGACAAGGTGATGGAGCTCTACTTAATGGCCCAGCTTTACTAGATGAAGACAGTGTTGCTAATCAAGCTGATATTGATGCCCTGTTTGATTAAATTTATCATATAAACTCATAACAAAATAAAAGGTGCCTAAAGTTTTTTAGGCACCTTTTATTTTGTTTGATTGGGTAAGGATTTGATTGAGGGGGAATTTTTCTAACTAGTTTAAAAATATTTCTATTTTTTTGCGTTTGCGGCCAATCCAATATAACCAACTGCCAATAACACCTAATGCAAACCAGGCCGGTAATAAAAATGCCCATTGAAATACTGGATCCCATACAAGTGGGTGGAGACTGGTACTAACAAGATTTTCCAGGAACTTGAAACTCGCCTCATTTAGGGCAGCCCAATGTCCACCAAGAGACGTAATCGATATATTACCGTCATTCGCCATGGTTTTTGTGCCATCATAAACTAGGGCAATAAAACCAAGGATTAATATCCATAATCCAACTATTCTTAATATGAACATGTTGCTAATCTTCTTAAAAATTATTTGTGAATAAACTTACTATTTCTGAGTCTCTCTCTCTTGTCTATTTTTGAACACAATTATTTTTGTTCTTTTTTTACATAGATTTAAAAATATTTTAGCGAGTGTTAACTCTTTTTTTAAAAGTCGTTCTTGCGTCTTTCAGCTACTTGAGTATAGTCCCAATTTCGAAATATATTTCAGCGATGAAACTCTTTAAACCTTAATGAGAGTTAAGATTTCATCTGTTAAATTATTCGAGCTATATAAGCCGTGCTTTTCACATAACTTACGCACATTTTATTGCACATTTACGCACAATCCGTGCCACTTTGTGTTTGCTTAGTGCATTTTTATCACTATAGCATTTATAAGACCGTAAGTCTGGTATTAATTTTGTCATGGTTTATTTTCTAGGCCGGTTGTTCGTTGCGGATGCTTTGTGGGCATATGAAGCTAAGATAAAGACAACTGAAGCCCCGAAAATACGGAGAGGTGGCCGAGTGGTCGAAGGCGCACGCCTGGAAAGTGTGTAGGCGGGTAACCGTCTCGAGGGTTCGAATCCCTCTCTCTCCGCCATTTTTTGTTTTTCTAAATCAATCTAGTGTGTTGGTTTCTCAAGCTAATTTTATTGCTTTGCGATCAGCCAGTAGGTTTAATTGATCGTCTTTAAAGGAAAGAGCGATGCTGGAGTAGCTGCGGTTATCATCAAATAGATGGCTATATTTCACGACGATAGCTTCCTCTTCAGCTCTTGTTGTAGCTTTGCTGAATTCTTCATGGAATGGAATTGATTTTTGCATTTCGGCGAAATGGCTGGTGAGGGCGTGTAATGTTCTTAGCTCTCGATCTATCCCTTCATTTTCTTTTAATGCTTGCTTTAGCTCGTTTGAATAAGGGTAATCATTTGGAAGAATGAGTTTGCCTTCACTATTATAGGTGATCTCTTCTGGGGCATGTGGGATGTTATATTTTTCTAGTAACTCATTAAACCGCTCCTCTGCATGCTCTGAGAGTGCTTTTAGATTTTCTGCATTTGGCAGGATGAGCGGGATTTCATCTAGATTGATGCGTCCTTGATTTTTAGGCGGTGAAAAATACTCATCTAGATTGACCTTTACCGCTCCTTTGGTGGTGCTTAAAGTTACTTCTTGAGATTGTTCATTTTCTGATTGTTGTTCTTGCAAACCAATTAGGGCTGCTTGCACCTGATTGGAAATAAGCGAAGCATCTGAATTTTCTTTTCTATGGGCAATTTTTTCCTCCTCGATGGAAAAAACTTCCGACCTATTATTTTTATCAATAGAAGAGGTGTTCGCGTTAATGTATTGATTTTTATGAATATTAGTTGTGTTTGCTAAAAATTCCATAACTGACCTCATCCTGTTCAATTGCTTTACCTCAATATTAAAAGCAAGTTGCGCGCCAGATAATTGTCAACATCACATTGATAAATTTGAGACTTCAGACCTCGTAGAATTTGAGGAGCGTTGGTTACGCTCCTCATTTTTTTAGAAGCGCAAAGATACTGCTCCCTTAGTTATATTGCTAGTATTGCTAAGCTAGAGAAGGTTCTTTGAAGGCTCTGTCTAAGATGCCTGTTTCGGCATGTTGTTTCACCGAGGTGATTTGATTATTTTGTACAGTCCAGAGGTGTGTGAAGGGGATTTCTAAGATTTGTGATGTCGGTGAAATCTGCACAACATAACGACCTATGATCGCAACTGTTTCTCCTTCACTTAACTCAACATCTCTTTCCAATGAAAAACTTTCAAACATCGGTATTAATTTAGCGAAGAAATTTTCATAAACAGATTTTCGTCCGTTATAAGTTCCGTTTAAAGGAAAAGTGCTACAGACTTTAAATGAAACATCTTCATGAAAAAGTTCAGGCTCTCTTGTATCATACCATCTATTGACGATTGATGCTGGCGTCTTGAAGTTCTGTTCCATTATTTTTTCACCCGAGCGACAATTTTAATTTCAGTTACAAAACCTTTTTCCCATAAACGATCCACATCAATGGCCGTCCAAGTGGGGTATGGTTCTTTTTGTAAATATTGTGAGCGAACTTTTAGGAAGATTTCTTTTTGGCCTTCTAGGTCTGTGTGAAAGCTGGTCATGTCTATAACATCAGCCCAACTCAAACCGGCTTCGTTTAAAACTTTTCCGACATTATCAAACATCGTCACGTAAGCGGCTTTTAATGCTTCTTTTGATTTATTGATTGGTTGCGCTGTATGGCCAGATAAATAGACGGTATTTCCAACTTTTAGGCCTGGAGACATTTTATACTCTTTGGTCCACTCCATCCCTTTTGGTGTTAGGACTTCACGATCATCTGCCAAAGAGGGAGTTGCGCTTAGTATCAGAGGTAGTGTTAGCGCAAGTGCTAATTTAAATTTCATTGCCAATTCCTTTAAATTCGATTTGCATTGAGCCCAAATTATCGGAATGACAGGCATTGATAAAATTGATAGTATTGATTTCAATGATCAATGAAAATGAACTTAGAAAAATTGACCTTAATCTGCTTTTGGTTTTTTCCTCCCTCATGAAGGAAAGAAGTGTCACTGGTGCTGCGCAAAAACTTTATCTTGGGCAACCAGCTGTTAGTATGGCATTAAAGAGATTGAGAACTGTTTTTAATGATCAGTTATTTATTCGAGAAAAAGGACAGCTTAGCCCCAGCAAACGTGCAGAAGATCTATATGTCATTATTGAGCCTGCGCTAGAAAATTTACAATCTGCCCTTCGCCCGATGGAGCCGTTTGATCCCGCGACGATCAAACTAGAGTTTAAACTTGGTATGTATGATGACATGGAAATGGCGCTATTGCCTGACCTATTACCTCATCTATCAAAACTGGCGCCTGGCATTGATATTTCCGTTCATCGCGCAGATCTTTATCAAGTGGTTGACTTGTTAGAGGCACAGAAAATTGATATTGCGGTTTCTCATTATCGCAACCTTCCCAAATGGGCGATGCACGAAGTTATTAGTCAATCCTCGTTTTCAACTGTGTTTGATAGAAAAACTCTGCCTCTTAAAACGCCGTTAAATTTGGATGACTTTTTGGAAGCTGAGCATTTGCTTGTTAGTTTTAATGGCGAGAGAAGCGGGTGGATTGACGATGCTTTGGCTTCAATAGGTGAGCAAAGAAACATCTCTTTTATCACTCCACATTTTGCTTCTGTACCGTTTATTCTTAAGGGCTCGCCTTATGTGGCAACTTTGCCAACTTATGTTGCCACCTGCTGCGTTAAATATTTTGGCCTTTCAATTTCAGCTCCTCCTGTTGATTATGAACTTGCAGATATTAGCTTGAATTGGCATCGCCGTTTTGATCATGACCCGGTGCATAGATGGGTGCGCGAGCAGATTCGATTTATTTATGATCGAGTAATCAAAGACTGTTCTTGATGACCTACCTTCCTCTGATTTTCTAACCCTTTTAAGGGAATTTAAGTGTTAGCGAAAAACATACATTGCTGAAACTTTTCGCAATAAATTTCATCAGGGCACAAAAAATGGGCAATTTTTCAGACCGAATACCATCAAAACACTGCATAAATTTCATTCAGACTGATTATTTTACAGGCTTTTTGGAAAATTCTTCAAATTAATCAATTTTTAAAAGTTGGCATGGGGGTTGCGAAAGGATGACCATTATTTAGCTGCTTGCCTATTTTTCGGGCGGCCTCTTTCGTTGGAGATAAAATGTCTGAGACCTCTTCCTCACGGCTCAATCTGTTTTCATTTGAGCCTAAGATCAAAACTTTGCACCTCACCTGGATTGCATTTTTTATCAGTTTTTATGTTTGGTTTAACTTTGCGCCTTTGCTCTCATCTATTCGCGAGACCTTTGGCTTATCTGATCAAGATATCAAGGCTCTTCTTATTTTAAACGTAGCGCTGACTATTCCTGCGCGTATTGCGATTGGTATTGCTGTTGACCGTTTTGGCCCACGCAAAACTTATAGCACGCTGCTTACACTTTCTGGTCTTTTATGTTTGGCCTTTGCCTTTGCTCAAGATTTTCAGACACTTGCTATTACACGTTTCCTACTCGGGTTCGTCGGTGCTGGCTTTGTGATTGGTATTCGTATGGTTGGTGAATGGTTCCCAGCTAAGCAAGTTGGTATTGCTGAAGGCATATATGGTGGCTGGGGTAATTTTGGCTCTGCAGCGGCTGCTATGACCATACCAACGATCGCACTATTTTATGGTGGTGATGATGGGTGGCGCTATGCGGTTGCAACAACTGGCGTGATTGCAATTATCTATGGTGTCATCTATTTATTTTCAGTGAGTGATACACCTAAGGGTGCCACTTACTTCAAACCAAAGAAAGCTGGAGCTCTTGAGGTGACTAGCAAGGGCGACTTCTTTCTTTACATCATAATGCAAGCGCCGTTACTCCTGGCATTGGCCGTTCTTACATGGAAGCTTGGCCCTTCTAATTTGAAGATGATTGATGGAACAAGTGAAATCATTATTTATGGCGTTTTAATGCTTTTATATACCTATCAAGTTCTTCAAGCTTACCGAATTAACAAAGAAATTTTCACAACTGAAGTTGATGAAATTCACAAATATGAGTTTCGTCAAGTGGCAGTTCTTAACCTTGCATATCTTGTGACGTTTGGTTCTGAATTGGCTGTTGTCTCGATGTTGCCGTTGTTCTTTAAAGATACGTTTGGCCTTAGTCAGGTTCTTGCTGGATTGCTTGCTTCTGGTTACGCCTTTATGAACCTAGCGGCTCGCCCTGGTGGTGGTTATATCTCAGATAAATTTGGACGCCGGAAGACCTTACTGATTCTGCTTGCTGGATTAACACTTGGTTACTTTGGTATGTCTCAGATTAATTCTGATTTCTGGTTACCACTAGCTGTTGTTATGACCATGAGTTGTTCATTCTTCGTGCAAGCTGGTGAAGGTGCTGTTTTTGCCATGGTTCCTATTATCAAACGCCGCATGACAGGGCAAATTGCCGGCATGGTGGGCGCCTATGGTAATGTGGGTGCGGTTTGTTTCTTAACTGTGCTCTCTTTTGTTGAACCAAGAATTTTCTTCCTTGTGATTGCCTCAGCAGCTATTTTCACATTCATCATCACCTTCTTCTTCTTGAAAGAACCCGAAGGTCAGATGGCTGAAGTTATGCCTGATGGATCAGTGAAAATGATTGATGTGACGTAAGTTTTAAGTTTCATTATTTACGATAAACAAGAAAAGGCCCGCACTTAAATCATGTTTGTGATAAATTCACAAACATGATTTAAGTCTTTGTTTAAGCGAGTTGTTTTTCGCAAAAAAGTGAAGCTATTTTTGAACTTCAGATGCGTAAAGACATATGCTTTTTGCGCAACGCGCTCTATATTGAATGCAGGCCTTTTTCAAAATAAGCTATTTTATTCCTCCGCTTATCATTAGAGGGGTGAAAGAATGGAGACCGGTTTAAATGAAACTTCCTGAAATTTCTATCGGGCAATATTCTGACAAAGGCTTAAAGTCACGCAATGATGATTCATACGGCGTTGTAATGCCTGAGCCCCCATTGTTGATGAATAAGGGCATTGCTATGGCGATTGCTGATGGCATGAGCACAAGCGAAGCAGCGAAAGAAGCCAGCGAGAGTTGCATTAAAAGTTTTTTGATGGACTATTATTCCACCCATGATAGCTGGACTGTTCAAACCTCTGTTGCAAGAGTGCTCAACGCCACCAATCGTTGGCTTTATGGACAAGGGCAAACCCAATATTTATCTGACCGCGGGATGGTCAGCACATTTTCTGGCGTGGTGCTTAAGTCTGGCATAGCGTATATTTTTCATGCTGGAGATAGTCGTATTTCTCTATTGAGGCAAGGCTCGTTTGAGCCCTTGACGAACGAACATCGCACACGTCTTTCTCGAAGTGAAGAGGTACTTTCTCGGGCCTTTGGCATCGATCCGGAATTGGAAATTGATTATAAATCTCTTCCCCTTAGAGATGATGACATTCTTATTTTTTCGACCGATGGCGTTCATGATTTTGTAAGCTCACAAGATATCATTTCTACCATCAATGAAGAAGAAGATTTAAATGATGCTGCAAAAGCGCTTTCTCTTCTCGCCATAGAGAATGGCAGCGAAGATAATGTGACTTGCCAGATTGTGCGGGTTACTTCTGTTGGAGAAGCTGATGCGAATTCACGAAAGACGATTTTAGCTTCTCTTCCTTTTCCACCTGACCTTGAGCCACAAAGCAAATTTGAAGGCTATGAGATCATCAAACTTTTGCATGCGAGTAATAAAACCCAAATTTATTTGGCCAAAAATGAAGAAACAGGGCAGCGGGTTGTTTTAAAAACACCGTCTGTCAATTTTGAAGATGACCCTTTATATATCGAGCATTTCACGCGAGAGGAGTGGATTGGCCGATCACTTAATTCTGATCATGTTGTGAAAGTGGTTGAGCCGGCGGGGCAAAGGCGCGCGCTTTATTACACAACAGAGTTTATTGAAGGGATCACGCTTGCTCAATGGATGAATGATAATCCTGAGCCCACTGTGCATGAGGTGCGAGAAATTATCGTGCAAATTGCTAAGGGCTTGCGCAGCTTTCATCGCAAAGAAATGCTGCATCAAGACCTGAAGCCGGATAATATCATGATTGATAAAAATGGTGTTGTGAAACTGGTTGATTTTGGCTCTACCTGGGTTGCGGGGCTTGAGGAAATTTCTCGCTCTGATGATTTGCAAATGCGCGGCACTGTTGATTACACAGCACCAGAATATCATCTTGGTGTGAAGCCAAGTAACAAAGCTGATATTTATTCTCTTGGTGTTTTGGCCTATGAAATGCTTACCCATAAGCTTCCCTTTGGTAAAGGGTTTGCAACGAAGAGCATGGTCGAGAAATTAAAACATACTCTTGCTCATCATCACCGGGATGATATTCCTTATTGGGTCTCAGCAGCACTTCGAAAAGCTGTTCGACGTAATCCCTCATTTCGCTATGACACTCTTTCAGAATTTGAACAAGATTTGTACAAACCCAATCCTAAATTTTTAAATGAAAGTCATGTGCCGTTAATTGAGAAAAACCCCATCGTTTTTTGGCAATCAATCTCATTGATCTTGCTTCTTTTTAACTTAGTGCTGCTGTTCCAATTGTTTCGCTAGCGATTAGTTTACGGCCTAATGTTTAATATCGTTTCGTTCCATTATTGCCATCAGCGTGCCGTTCATTGAGGCGATGAGTTTTTTTTCTTCTCCATTGAAAGCATATGCTTTGCCTTCGGCGACTGTGATGGTTCTACCTGGTTTCAGCACTTCAGCTTCAAAAAGAAAAACCTCTCCCTTTGCTGGAGATAAGAGATTTATTTTATATTCAACGGTTAAAACTGCGGCTGTAGGGTCCATCAATGTGAAAGCTGCGTACCCACAAGCGCTATCAAGGGCTGTTGAAATGATACCCGCGTGAATGAACCCATGTTGCTGGGTGTATAATTTATTATAGGGCATTGAGAGTTCAACTTTACCAGCTTCAATTTTGCTCATAGTGATGTTTAAACTCGCCATACATTGCTGACGGTCAAAACTGTTCTGGACGCGTGATTGGTAATTTTCATCAAGTGGGGTGAAGAGTTTGCTCATATTATTCTTTCTCTTTTAAACCTTTTTGGAGTTTTTCATTTCCAGAATAAAGTTTTTAAATCACCCTCTTTATGCTTGTCTTGTAAAATTTGGACAGACCTACTTTTTAATTCATCTCTCCAATTCTTGGCGAACTCACCTGGCGGCATTCCAACAGACACTTTAAACTCTTTGCTAAAATGAGATTGATCGACATAGTCACTTCCCATGAATTCATGAATAAAATTGGGGTTACTGAGTTTTTCTGAATTGTGGAGTGTTTTTGAAAGCACTTCTTTTAACCGCTTGACCATCAACAATTTTTTTGGAGTTAATCCAAAATAATCGATGGTTTTTCTTTGCAAAGTTCTTTGAGAAATAGAGAGCTGATTTGCAAGGTCTTGTGTGCGGGTTTTTTGCTCAGCTTTTTCATATGAAGACCATAAGTCGTGCAAATTCATTTTGGCCTGTACGTTTGCGCTTAGGTATTTACTTTTTATTTCACGGCATAATTTTTCAAAAGATGGGGCGCAATGGTTTATGTCTTGCTCTCCCATGATGATTTGCCTTTGACTTTTCAGCATCAGGCTTAAGGTTTGCGGTGAGATCTTTCTTAAATTTTTTTCACAAGCATAATTAAACCGCACTCCAAAGAGCCATCCATTGAAATTACTGTTTCTTTTTTTATAGCTTGAGGTTGGTTTTTTTATGGATATTTTCGGGAATGAGCAGATATTCTCATTGACTTGGTGAGAGAGTGAGGTGCCCTTGCTCGAAGAGGGGTAGTAAAAACTTAAATCTGTTGTGTTTGATGCAAGAACGGCCTTATTAATACTCGTTAAGCAACCATCATCTTTTAAACAATAAATGCTCTCAACAAAATCTTTAAATTCTGGAGCTGGCTTGAATTCTGCGTAAAAATTATTTGGTGTTAAATTTTTATTTTTTAATCTCAACTTCACCATTGCATATTGATTTTAACTCCATACAACTTGGCTAACGAAAAGATAACCAGCGCCATAAACCGTCTTAATGAGTACTGGGTTTCTAGGGTCATCTTCTAATTTTGAACGCAATCTTGAAATTCTCACATCAACACTTCGGTCAAAGTTCAGGTCAGGGTCATCTGTGATCTGGTCAAGAATTTGAGACCTTGAAAGAAGACGATTTGGATTATCGACAAAAATTTTCAAAATCGCTGCCTCACCGTGCGAGAGGTAAATTGTTTGAATTTCTTTTTCAGCTTCCCCTACCCAACTCAGCTTATACGTATTGAAATCGATTTCCCAATTACCAAAAGCGGCGATAACATTTGATTTTTCTGAAGTGATTGTCTTTCTGGTTCTTCGCAAGACGGCATGCACTCTTGCAACCACTTCATTTGGCTCAAATGGTTTTACAACATAATCGTCAGCACCTAATTTCAATGCTGTAATTTTTTCATCTGCATCTGATCGGCCAGAAATGATAATGGTTGCCGCCCCGGTGGAAGAAATAATGGCATCCATCAGTTTCATGCCATCTTGATCTGGCAAACCTAAATCTACAAGGCAAACAT
>JAEPQF010000115.1:8394-10890 GCA_017640685.1 Hyphomicrobiales bacterium | reverse complement strand
GCGAATATTGCTTAAATCCCAAAACAAATCTCTGCCAAAGAGTAAGAGCCACTCAGGGCCGTGGTGTCATGCCAGATGGAACCTCACGTTTCTCAATTGGTGGTGAAACCATCTATCACTATATGGGATGCTCAACATTCTCTGAATATACGGTGCTCCCAGAAATCTCTTTAGCTAAAATTCGCGAAGATGCACCATTTGATACAGTTTGTTACATCGGCTGCGGTGTCACAACCGGCGTAGGTGCTGCTATTTACACAGCAGATGTTGAAATCGGTTCAAGCTGCATCGTCTTCGGTTTAGGTGGCATTGGTTTAAATGTAGTGCAAGGCTGCCGCCTAGCTGGCGCAGATCGAATTATCGGCGTTGACATTAACGACTCTAAAAAAGCTATGGCTGAAAAATTCGGCATGACAGACTTTGTCAATCCAAACGAAGTCGAAGGCGATCTCGTCGCCCATCTTGTTAATATGACAGATAGAGGTGGTCTAGATGGCGGCGGAGCAGATTATACATTTGATGCAACTGGCAATGTTAATGTAATGCGCACAGCCCTAGAAGCCAGTCACAAGGGCTGGGGGGAAAGCATTATAATTGGTGTGGCCCCTGCTGGCGCTGAAATTTCAACGCGCCCCTTCCAGTTAGTAACAGGTCGAAACTGGCGCGGAACCGCCTTTGGTGGCGCTCGCGGCCGCACAGATGTGCCTAAAATCGTTGATTGGTATATGGAAGGAAAGATCGAAATCGACCCAATGATCACTCATAGAATGCCGCTTGAAGACATCAACAAAGGCTTTGATCTGATGCATCACGGTGAAAGCATCAGGGGTGTTGTTCAATATTAATGAGCAAATAAAACCACTTACAATCAATGAGAGGGCAAAAGGCTCTCTCATTGAAACCAATGTTAAATCGAAACTTACACGATCAAACCTTAGCTAAAATTTCTCATTCGCTAAAATTAAGATCCCAGATCGAAATAACACTCATTAAAAAGAAATGGATCAACACCTATGTCACTAACCGAACTCTCTAGCGTCAAATCTTTTGAAGGCCAGCAAAAACGCTTTGAGCATCAGTCAAACGCATGCAATTGCAAAATGACATTCAGCATCTATCTCCCCAAAGAAGCTCAAACAACAAAAGTCCCTCTTCTTTACTGGCTCTCAGGCCTTACCTGCACAGACGAAAATTTTGTAACCAAAGCAGGAGCGCAAGCATATGCCAGCAAATATGGTATTGCCATCGTCGCGCCAGACACGAGCCCGCGCGGAGATAATGTCGCTGACGACCCTGAAGGCGCTTATGACTTCGGCCTCGCTGCCGGATTTTATGTAAATGCAACTACCCCCCCCTTTAGCACTCACTATCATATGTATGATTACATCACCAAAGAGCTCCCCTCATTAGTGAATGAGAACTTTAATGTAGATGCCGAACGAGCTGGAATTTTTGGTCATTCTATGGGAGGGCACGGCGCGTTAACAATCGCACTAAATAATCCTGGCATGTACAAATCTGTTTCAGCATTTGCTCCAATCTCATCACCTATTAATTGCCCATGGGGCCAAAAAGCACTTGGTGGATATTTAGGTGATGACCAAGAAACATGGAAAAAACACGATGCATGTCACATGATTTCTGTCGCGACAGAGCGGTTACCTCTCTTGATCGATCAAGGTGATGCTGATCCATTTTTAACTGAGCAATTAAAACCCGAACTTTTAAAACAAGCGGCAGAAACTCACAGTCACCCCATCACTTTGCGGATGCAAGAGGGCTACGATCATAGTTATTTTTTCATAGCAACCTTTATGGAAGATCATATTGCTCATCATGCAAAGGCCATAAAAAGTTAATAATAATAAGAACTAATGATAGTGAACGTGATTATTTACGTTCATTATCAAATAAAAACTGCTAATCTTATGATAATATAAAAATAATAAGAGCAGATCAAAACACCAAACAATAGAGGGAGGTCTATTGTGATATGGATGTAAAAGATTTACGTTTAATCATAGCTCTATCAAAATACGAACATTTTGCACGAGCTGCTGACGCTTGTAATATTTCTCAACCAGCTTTCTCAACCCGCATCAGAAAATTAGAAGATGAGCTGGGTGTTCCAATCGTTGAGCGTGGCCACAGATTTGGCGGCTTTACCCATGAAGGAAAAATCGTTTTAACCTGGGCGCGCCGCGTTATTGCCAATTGCGATGGTTTAATTCAAGACATCGACACAGCAAGGCATGTATTGTCAGGTGATTTCACTATCGGTGTTGTCCCAACAGCTCTTCCTTATGTTTCTGTATTAATAAGTCGGTTCTGTGAAAAACACCCTCTTGTTCAACCAACAATCATCTCTCTTACAAGCGACGACATACAACGCGGGTTAGATGATTTTAGTTTACATGCCGCGATCACCTATCTTGAATGCGAGCCATTAACAGGCGTGCAAGGCATCCACCTTTATAATGAGAGTTACATGTTCGT
>JAEPQF010000115.1:5722-8384 GCA_017640685.1 Hyphomicrobiales bacterium | reverse complement strand
CCAAAGAAATGGTTGGAGATAACACAACCGATATTTCATGGGCAGATGCAGCTAAATACCCATTATGTTTGCTAACAAAGGATATGCAAAACCGCCGCATCATTAACGGCGTGTTTGATAGCATTTCAGTTGAACCAACAATCAAAGTTGAAACCAATTCATTCGCTGTCATTATGGGGCATTTAGCCACAGGAAAATACGCCTCCATCCTTCCGCTCCTTTATCTCTCTTCTTACGGGATGCTAGATGAGCTCACCTATGTTCATTTAGAAGAACCTGAGATTTATCAAAGCGTTGGCCTTGTCATAGCTGATAGAGATCCCGTTTTACCAATCACCAAAGAATTTCTAAAATCAACCGAAGAGTTTTTGAAAAAACAATCCATACCTTCAAAGTCAACTCGATTGGATCACTGCATCACTTGATCAGGTGCTTGAATTGGTTCTCCTGTAAAAAAATCTTTACACTTAAAAACAATCACACCTCAACGAAGTGAATGGGATTAATCCGAGAAACTTAAGAAGAGAGAATTGACGCTAGAGCTATGTCAATTTTCATAAACTAAAAATGACCTACTGCTCAATAATGAAAACCAAAAAAAATTTAAAAACAATCAACGCAAAAAATTAGCTAGCACTCATTAAAGAAATTGACGATCAGTATGGAAACCACAAAAACAACAAATCACAAGCAAAGAAAAAAACCGCGTGGGTTTCTAAAGGGCCGACAAACAAATGAAGAGGCGCTAAAAATCATAAAAGATCTCATTGGAGCTAAAACCCAAAGAGATCACTTGATAGAATATCTGCACAAAATTCAAGATACATTCGGCGGGTTGTCTTCCGCTCATCTTCGTGCCCTTGCTGAACTTATGAACATCCCACAAATTGAAGTCTACGAAGTAGCTTCCTTTTATGCTCATTTTGATATCGTCAAAGAAGGGGAAGAGTACCCAGCGCCAATCACAATCCGTGTTTGTAATTCAATAACCTGTGCTTTAAAGGGCAGCCAAAATTTATTTGAGAGTTTAAAATTAGAGCACGACCCAAATGAGATCAGGATCTTAGAAGCTCCCTGCCTTGGGCGCTGTGCCCATGCCCCAGCTTGCCATATTGGAAAAAACTCAATTGATGAAGCAACAAAAGAAAAAGTTCACTCATTCATCACTGCAAAAAAAATCACACCAGAAATTCCTGACTATAAATCATATAGATCCTACACCAATGAAGGCGGCTATAAACAGCTCGATAAATTTCGAAAAAACGAATTAAAAACTGAAGAAATCATCAGCACATTAGAAGAAGCAGGCCTAGCTGGTCTTGGTGGCGCAGGATTTCCATCAGGCAAAAAATGGCAATTTGTTAAAAGTTATCAAGGCCCGCGCCTCATGACTGTAAATGGTGATGAAGGAGAACCAGGCACGTTCAAAGATCGTCACTGCATTGAAACAAACCCTCATCAATTTCTAGAAGGCATGCTCATCGCAGCCCACGCCGTCGAAGCTGAGCGTATTTATATTTACATGAGAGATGAGTTTCCAACCTGCTTAGACATCTTGCAAAACGAAATAAAAGCGCTAGAAAATAGAAGCATTATCAAGCCTGGTTTTGTTGAATTGCGGCGCGGCGCTGGCGCTTACATTTGCGGCGAAGAATCAGCCATGATTGAATCTATCGAAGGGAAAAGAGGGTTGCCCCGGCACCGCCCTCCTTACATTGCTGAAGTTGGCCTCTTTAATCGGCCAACCCTCAATCATAATGTTGAAACTCTCTTTTGGATTCCAAAAATCCTCAGCAATGGCGCTAAGTGGTTTTCAAATCAAGGGACAAATGGCAGCAAAGGTCCAAGATCATGGTCAGTCTCCGGTTGGGTGAAAAAACCTGGTGTGTTGGTCGCTCCAGCTGGCATAACTGTCAATGAACTGATCGAACAAGCAGGCGGCATGCAAGAGGGGCATCAATTTAAAGCTTATTTACCAGGTGGTGCGTCTGGCGGCATTTTGCCCGCCTCTCTTGGCGACTTACCGCTTGATTTTGGCTCACTCGCTGAACAAGGCTGTTTTGTTGGCAGTCACGCCATCGTCATTCTTTCAGATAAAGACGATATGAGAAAAGTGGCTTTAAATCTTCTTGAGTTTTTTGAAGAAGAAAGTTGCGGCCAATGCACCCCCTGCCGTGTTGGCTGCGAAAAAGCGGTAAAGCTAATGAAAAATCCAAGCTGGGACATCGAATTATTAGAAGAACTATCAACCCTAATGATTGATGCCTCCATCTGCGGATTAGGCCAAGCAGCACCAAATCCGATTAAATCTATCATTCGTTATTTCCGTGAGGACATCACATGAGCCAATCAACTATTCAATTTGAACTCAACGGAAAAACAGTCGAAGCTAAAGAAGGCGAAACAATCTGGGATGTTGCCAAAAAAGAAGGTATTGCCATTCCACATCTCTGTCACAGACCAAAACCAGGATATAAACCAGATGGAAATTGCCGCGCCTGCATGGTTGAAATCGAGGGTGAAAGAGTGCTCGCAGCGTCCTGCATTCGTACACCCACTGAAAATATGAAAGTTACAACAACCACTGAGCGCGCAAGAAAAGCGCGAGAAATGGTCATAGAACTCCTGCTTTCAGATCAACCGGAGCAAGAAAAATCCCCTG
>JAEPQF010000115.1:0-5712 GCA_017640685.1 Hyphomicrobiales bacterium | reverse complement strand
CAAAGTGCTCATTTTTGGGAGATGGCCAATGTACAAAACGTAACCAAAAGCCGCTTTCCAAAAACTGGTCATACAAAACCAGACATGTCTCACCCAGCTATGGCTGTCCAACTAGATGCTTGTATTCATTGCAATCTCTGCCAAAGAGCTTGCCGTGAAGTTCAGGTGAACGATGTGATAGGCCTTGGCAATCGCGGTAAAGAAAGCCAAGTTTTCTTTGATTTTAATGACCCCATGAAAGACAGTACCTGCGTCGCTTGCGGTGAATGTGTGGAAGCCTGCCCAACAGGAGCATTGATGCCAAAAACCGCCATTGATTTATCAACAGGCATTGGCACAAAAGAAACATCAAAAGAAGTCGCATCCGTTTGCCCATTTTGTGGCGTTGGCTGTCAATTAAACTACAAAGTTGAAGACAACAAAATCATTCATGTCGAAGGACGAGATGGACCCGCAAACGAAAATCGTCTTTGTGTCAAGGGCCGTTTTGGGTTTGATTACATCCACTCACCAGAGCGCTTAACTTCTGCCCTCATTCGCAAAGAAGGTGCACCAAAAGGTTTGAATGTTGACCCAAGCAACCTTCATACTCATTTTAGAAAAGCCACAATTGAAGAAGCTTTAGAGTTTGCTGCAAACGGTATGGCAAAGGCTGCATCAGAACATGGCGATGAAGCGGTCGCAGGTTTTGGATCAGCAAAATGCTCAAATGAAGAAGCTTACCTGTTTCAAAAATTAATTCGTGAACGCTTCCGCCATAATCATGTCGATCATTGCACAAGGCTTTGTCACGCATCTTCAGTCGCAGCTTTAATAGAAGGCATTGGTTCTGGTGCGGTTACAGCAACTTTTAATGAAGCGCTTAACTCTGACCTGATATTACTCATCGGCTCAAACCCAACCGCTAATCACCCCGTCGCAGCTACGTATTTCAAACAAGCCGTCAAAAACGGAACAAAGATGATGATCATGGACCCAAGAGCCCAACAGCTAACACATCATGCAGATCATTTTCTCCAGTTCCGCCCAGGAACAGATGTCCACCTTTTAAATGCTATGTTAAATGTCATCATCACTGAAAACTTATATGATGAACAATTCATTCAAGGGCGAACAGATAATTTCGAAGCCATTAAAGACCATGTCGCCACCTTCACCCCTGAAGCCATGTCACAACTTTGTGGCATAGCACCAGAAACCATCCGAACAGCCGCAAGAGCTTATGCAAAAGCTGAACGCGCCATTATTTTTTGGGGTATGGGCGTCTCTCAACATGTGCACGGCACAGATAATGTTAGATGCCTCATCTCGCTTGCAATGATTACGGGCCATATCGGCAGACCAGGCACAGGCCTTCACCCTCTTCGCGGCCAAAACAATGTGCAAGGTGCATCAGACGCCGGATTAATCCCAATGGTGCTGCCTGATTATCAGCGTGTCGATGACGAAGAAGTCAGAGCAAAATATGAAGCCGCATGGGGCTTTCCCATCAACCCAACCCCAGGCCTAACTGTCGTTGAAATCATAGACGCCATTTACAATAGAGACATTCGTTCAATGTATATTCATGGCGAAAACCCAGCTATGTCTGACCCAGATGTCGATCATGCAAGAGAAGCACTGGCTAAACTTGATCATCTGGTTGTGCAAGACATCTTCTTAACTGAAACGGCCATGTTTGCTGATGTGGTACTCCCTGCAACCGCATGGCCAGAAAAAGACGGCACGGTCACAAATACCAACCGCCAAGTTCAAATGGGACGAAAAGCAGTAGACGCCCCTGGCGAAGCCCAAGAAGATTGGCACCTCATTCAATCCATGGCGCAACATTTAGGACTAGAGTGGAATTACACTCATCCAAAAGAAATCTACACTGAAATGGCAAATCTAATGCCATCACTTGAAAACATCACCTGGGATAGATTAACCAGTGAAAATGCTGTCACTTACCCCTCAGACGGCCCTAATCACCCAGGCCACGCCGTTGTCTTTGGCGATCGTTTCCCAACTGAAACCGGAAGGGCCACACTTGTTCCAACTGTTTCATCAGACCCGAATGAACAACCAGATGAGCAATATCCATTTATTCTCACCACAGGCCGTCAATTAGAACATTGGCACACAGGCGCAATGACAAGACGCTCTAAAGTTCTTGACGCCATTGAGCCAAGCCCAACCGTAAGCATACATCCAGAGACTTTAAAGGCCCTGAAATTAAACCCTGGAGATTTAGTGGAAGTCGAAACAAGACGCGGTAAAATCGAGCTAACAGCTCGGCTAGATAAAGGCATGCAAAGAGATACGATTTTCATCCCCTTTGCCTATGTTGAAGCTGCAGCCAATATTTTGACAAACCCTCAGCTTGACCCTGTTGGTAAAATTCCAGAATTTAAATATTGTGCCGCGCGTCTAACCAACCCGAATTTAAAATCCAAACAAGCCAAAGAAAGCTCTGAAATTTCAGTCACAACAGCTGCTGAATGATAAATTACTTTTGATACGCCTCTCTTAACATAGAAAGCGGTTGATCCAAGCGTATTTCACTCAACTTATAGTTCCGAGAAACAC
The DNA here is from genome assembly GCA_017640685.1 of Hyphomicrobiales bacterium. Lineage (GTDB taxonomy): Bacteria > Pseudomonadota > Alphaproteobacteria > Rhizobiales > HXMU1428-3 > HXMU1428-3. The sequence goes on along the minus strand of JAEPQF010000115.1, from coordinate 3,144 downwards.
GAAAGAAGAACTCAGTATCTTTGGCATCACTATAATCGTCATCATCAATAGGAAAAGCAGCAGCAAGATCTGCCTCAATACCATAGTCAAAATAAAGCCGTGCCCCCACACCAGCAGAACTTAAAACCGCCCCATCAACATAATCATTCCCTCGATCCCATATGGTGCCAATATCAGCAAAACCATAGAGCTGCACAGCATTTAACAAACCAAACTCAACGTCTTTACTATATCTAAGCTCAATAGAACCAGCAGCTCCGGCATCGCCACTCACAACACCACTTTCAAAAGCACGACCAAACCTCGAGCCGCCAAAATAAAATTCTTGCGATGATAAAAGAGATCGGTTTGATAATTGAAGAACACCAGATAGATAAATCGACCAATTATCATCTATCACCTGATTGCGCGCTACATCCAGATAAAGTTTGGTAAATTCACCATTACCATCATAGCGAGATAAATTAAAATCTCCTTTTTGAGAGGCATTTCCAATGTCCAAACCTTGCCTTAAATTAGCAAAGAAAAAATTCTCCCCGCCCCATTCATCATTTTTATTATAACGAAGATAAAAACTAAGCCCATGTAAAGTATCGTCAACATAAGTGCCAAAATCATTTTGCTCTTGATTATTACGCGCCCAAATACCAGCACCAACCCATAAATTACTTTCTCTTGTACGTAATAAATTCCAATTGAAATTTATCCCAGCATCTAATGTCTTGAATCTAGTGTTGGTTAATTTACGCTCATCATCTGGCTTTGAGACACTCCCAGATAAAAAAGCAGAAAGTCGCATACCATGAACATTCAAAGGTATGTCAATGGAAACAACACCAAAATTCAATTCATCAGTTGAATCTAATATAGATGAATATGAAAACTGAAGGCTCTCTCCCAAACCAAACAATGAATTTAATGCAAAATTTTGATAGGATTGATAAGGCCCAATTGATGTACTCCCCCGATTATCAATCTCACTTCCAGACCAAAGTTGCCAGGTCTTTATATGAATAGTGAGTTCGAATGCACCACTCATCTCACCTTGTTCTTCAAGCGATGTATCTTCTAAACTAACACCAGGAGCATCACTGATAAGAAGTAAGTAACGTTCCAAATGTGCTTGTGTAAGAGGTTTTTGTTCCATCAATGGAGAAGCAAATTTCCGAACACCAAACTGATCAGCATTACCACCTTTAAATTTCACATGAGAAATATACCCTTCAACAATGCGAACAATTAATCGCCCTCCATTCACATCTTGTGGCGGAATGATAGCACGAGAAAGACTATAACCTGCCTTTTGATAATGCTGGGTCAAACAATCTGAAAGACCAGCCAAATCTGTTTCACTAACTGTTTTACCAACAACCTTAGTTGAGCAATAATCTAGCTCTTCATCCTTAAAAACGGTGCCACCCTTTATAGAAACAGAACGAATAAAAATAGCCAACTCAGCGTCAGCAGGCTCAGTCGTTTCTTTTCTAAGATCATCATTCGCAGAAGAATTAAGGTCATCAATTGAGGGGGGTAAATAATTTGATAAAGGAGAATTTTTCTCCCCCCCCTGATCAAATTTTTCTTTAGCTTGTTTTAAAGCTCCTTCTGAAGTGGAGGTCGACTGTGCAAAAGCTGGAAAAGAAACAACAATAAAGCACATCACTCCCAAAATCCCTAAAAGACATTTAGAAACAGCCTTTAACAATTTTTTTTTAAGAAACAGCCCCAAAAACGAAGCAAACAGCCGGAAAAGCACGTTACACACCATCAAATAAATACAATCTCAATAAATTGTGAAGCTTTATGGTTAATTAAGCGCTAAACTGATTGATAAAATTACGAAATCTCAAATAAAGCTAATTTAAATTCTTTTTAGTATTGTCTCTGTTGAATATATGAAACCTAAGTCTGAGGCAGTACTATGCGTAAATTTGTAAGCCAAATCATAACTCTTCCCTTTTTACTCGCAGTACTCTCTCTCATGTTGGTCAATAACGCTACCGCAGCTGAATGGCGCGTTCAAAAGATGAGTGGTGATGTATGGGTAGAAACCAACAAACCAACAAAAGTTGCCCTCACCAAAAACACTATTTTTAAAAATGGCGATAAAATTAAAACCGGTGACAATGGCCGCGTACTTTTAAAGCGGAACAAAGAAACCATTTTAGTTTCACCAAATTCAGTCATTGGCTTACCAGAACAAGCTGCAAAGCCTGGAAAAACCATTATCCTCCAACAAATGGGGGAAATTCTTCTTGATGTTGAAAAAAGAAATGTGAAGCATTTCGAAGTTTCAACACCGTATCTAGCAGCTGTAGTTAAAGGCACCCAATTCAGTGTCACAGTTGATGAGACCGGCTCAAATGTAAAAGTGCTCCGCGGTAAGGTTGAAGTTGCTAACCTAAGAACCGGGCAATTTGTTCTGGTAAAACCCGGGCAATCAGCACACATAGAAACTTCAAAAAACAACAGTCCTGCATCGGGCCTCATCTTAAAAGGAACTGGTGAGAAAGAAAAAATCCAAAAGGGAAGCGCAAAAAAACAAAGAGTAAAACCTCTTAAAACAAATCAATTTCGTAAACTAAAGCAAAACCAAGCAAATAAAACGAAATTAAAGTCAAGCAAAATCAAAAAAGCAGCCTCTAAATCAATTAGAGGAAAAATTAAAAACTCAAAAATTAAGCTTGGCAGCAAACCTTTAAAGCAATTTAGAAAAAATAAAATCACTAAAACACGTCACAAAAAAATACGTGTAAAAAGAATGAGAATTGGCAAAGCCATTGGTCAAGTGAAACTTAATGTTTTCAAATCAACAAATGGATTAAGCCGTTCACATAAATTCGCGAACCTTTCCAACAAGGGGAAGAAAAAAAGAAAATCTAAAGCCACCTTTTGGAACAAAACCAATGGAGCCAACAACAAAACCATTTCATCAAGCGTCACCCAAGGCAATTCAGTCGCCAGTAACACTGGTAACAACGGCAATGGAAACGGAAACAGTGGCAATAATGGCAACGGAAATGGAAATAGCGGCAATAACGGGAACGGAAATGGAAACAACGGGAATGGTAATGGTAATGGTAATGGTAACGGAAACGGCAACGGCAACGGCAACGGCAACGGCAACGGCAACGGCAACGGCAA
>JAEPQF010000114.1 GCA_017640685.1 Hyphomicrobiales bacterium | reverse complement strand
AAACATATTTAAGTGCAAAATTAGCATCTCTTGGTGCTTGTGTCAGGCGTCTTCTGAAATATTTCATCACACTTTCATCTATGAAATCATAGTTTTCGAGCATACCTGAGATGCGCTCTTCATGAATTTTAGGAGCAAACAATTCTGTTAATGAAGATGCTACAGCTCTGACCATTGTTCCTTTCTGAACATATTCAACATAAGCTTCAACCGCAAACCTTGTGGCAGGGAGGGCTTTTTCTGTTGAGATGACCATTTCTTGATTTAGGCCAAGGCCGGTTGTTAATGCAAGCCAACGCTCGATGCCGCCTTCTTCTTCAACGCCGTCACCATCATGATCTTGCACTCGGTGGATCCATTCGCGGCGCAATTCTCGATCAACACATCTTGACATAAAGGCAGCGTCTTTGCGGGGAATTGCTGCTTGGTAACAATAGCGGTTTAAAGACCAAGCTTGCACTTGGAATTTATTTAACTCACCGCCATGAAGCAATTTATGAAATGGATGAAGGCTATGATAGCGTTCTGCGCCAATTTTTCTTAAAGCTGCTTCTAATTCATCTTTTGATAGAACTTTAGTTTGTTCGCTCATAGTGTGACCTCCATCCCATCGTAAGAAACTTCCCAGCCTTTGCTTTCAACAATTTTTCGCTCATCTGAATTATCTCTGAGAACCGGATTTGAATTGTTAATATGAATATAAATTTTCCTATCGATATTGATGTCTTCAAAAACTTTCAGAGTGCCATTGTCACCTGACATATTCATATGTCCCATACGGTCACCGGTTTTGGGAAGTAGACCTTGGTCTAGCATCTCATTGTTGGTAAAGAGGGTGCCATCAAAAAAGATCATGTCTGCACCGGTGATACGTTCTCGCAGTGGCGCGTCAACTTCAGCGCAGCCGGGGATATAATAGAAGGTTTTGCCAGAACTTAATTCTTTCACATGCAGGCCGATGGTATCACCTTCTTCAGTGCCGAAAGTGCCATCTTCTTTTTTCTCTTCTAAATAAAGCGCTATTTTTCCTGGGACACTAAAAGGTGTGATTTCAATCCCAGTAGAGCCTGATGGGGACATGACTTCAAAGGGGGTGTTTAATTGTGTTTCAATGCGGTTTACTTTTTCTGGATTTAGAACATTGAAAATTGTGTTGGCGTTAATGGTGCCTAATACCCGGCTTGACGCATAAAGATTAAAGGCATGTCCTTCACGCAAGCATAAGAGACCTGTGACATGATCGACATCACCATTGGTCAAGACAACCGCTTGAATGGGGCTGTTTCTTATGGGGCCATCTGTATGAGGGTGAAGCTCTTTATTTTCAAAGATTTGCTGGCGAATATCTGGTGAGGCGTTGAGGAGGACCCAATCTTTTTCATTTGATGAAACCGCTATTGAAGATTGACTTCTCGGTTTTACAAATTCATGACCGTTTCTGGCGTCTTTGGAATTTACAGCATTGCAATTCCATTGCGGTAGACCACCGCCTGCGCCTGAACCGAGAACTTTAATTTTCATTGTTTAGAACCTCACCTTTTTTGTTTGCGCTTCAGTTGCCTACCAGCAACCGCGCTGTTTATTTGCGCTTCAGTTGCCTACCAGCAACCGCGCTTTATTTGCGCTTCAATTGCCATTTTTGTGCTTCAGATGCCGATTAGGCAGCCGCAAAGCTACCGCGCTGTTTTAATACCTTTATAGTTATCTGCCTCCAACTGAAGCTGCAAGTGGCAACATAAAGATGGTTATAGTTTTTGTGCGAAACGTTTCAGGCGATTTTTGTTATCATTATAATTATGTTTAAGGTGACTTATGCAAGTGTACTATTCAATGAGAAAAATCAATCTTTGAGAAGAAAAACGGTGATGAAATATTCTCCACCACCGCTCTTAAGTACAGTTAAAACTGCTGGTTTAGATCCACTTAAGCGCGGTCTAGTTCAGCTGGCATATAACTTGTTACTTCCATGCCTGTTTCTGTTTCAGACACTGATGGAGTTGTCCATTCTTTCATTATTTAGCTCCTTCTTTTTTAAGTTATGGTTTTTATAAAGCGATGCTCAGCACCATGACTTTACATTATTATAATACCTTTTGTAGAAAACGCTCACCAATCATAAAAGCAAATCATTCAGTAAGATTCTTGTAAAAATAGGCTGTTTTGAGGAGGTTTATGAGAGTGAAATTAGAGAAAAGACTAGATTAACATCTTTGTTTGTTAAAGAGGCCGCTTTGTGTGTTTTTGACTAGGAAATAAAATATTCATTTTTTAAGCATGATTCGGGAGGTTTAAAAGATACGAGTTTGAATAATGTGAGTGAACAATAAAGGAATTTAAAACAACAAAAAACCGACAGGTGATTTCTCATCCTGTCGGTTTAAAACCCATGATCGAAAAGTTTAATCTAACTTATGCGCGATCTAGTTCAGCTGGCATATAGCTAGTAACTTCCATGCCTGTTTCAGTTTCTGATACTGAAGGTGTTGTCCATTCTTTCATTTGTTCTCTCTCCCAAGGTTGAACCTTAACAATTATAGAAATTTAGTATTTTTAATTCATCAAAAGCATCATAGCTGCTCTTTAACGTGAAGAGAAATGGAAAAAAGTCTAATTTTTTAGACTTTTTGGTGGGAAATGGGAGAAATTATCCTGTTTCTGAGAAAATTCTAATAAAACTCTTAATTTAGAAAAAAACAACAGAAATGTCTGTAAAGACGCTTTTCATTAGCCGCCTGCAACGGGGGGCCAAATTGCTAAAGTGTCTCCATCAGATAATTGAGTTTGGGCTGCGCTTACAAGTGGTGTGTAATTGCCGTTTACCAGGATAAGGTGGCAGCTTTCTTTGGGTACATTATATTTGTCTATAAGGTCCAGAATTGTTGTGTTATCTGGAACTGATAACGTGATTTGGTTCTTTTTTGCTTCAGCAGGCAGGGATGTAGCTAGCGTTGCATAAAGTTTAAAGGTGATATTCATATTTACAGCAGCCTAATTGGTTTTGAATTTTCTTTTATAGTAAAGCGTATCTATAAAGAACTCAATTAGCCATATATATTAAAAGCGCCATGAATAGTTTCATGGCGCTTTTTTAATTCAATATGATGTTATTTCCCTAATGAAAAGGGCATTCATGTTTCTTAGAAATCGAGTTCTAGGCCCCATTTGACAGTAACATCGGCAGTATCATCATTTGTTCCAAATAGAATACCAAATTGAGCTTCTAACTCCATCCCTTCTTCTTCTTCATCTTCGTCGTCGTTATTTTTAAAAGATGTCTTTTTATGACGAGGTTCTAAATCTAACGAGTAGTAAAGAACAGGGCCAACCATATGTTCATTTAGATCATCTTCATCTTCATCTTTAAAGTCTTTGTGAGTGCCGTAACCTTCAACACCGATACCAAACTTATTTGTCATTTGATATCTTACTTGGTAAGCATATTGAATACCATCAAATTGTTCATCGTCTTCATTGTTGAGGTCGCCTATGTAGTAAAGGTTACCACGCACCAGCCATTTATCAAAAGATTGTTCAGCGATGATACCAAGGGCAAATTCTTTTTCATCTTTTTCGTCGTCTTCTGAGGCAAATTCTCTATTTAAACCACCGAATAAGGCTAGACCAAAGCCATTTTTTTCAGGATCAATTAATTCAATTTGAATTTCACCTTCTATTTCAGAAAACTCAAAACTTCTCTCACCTTCTTCTTCTTCAAAACCAATTCCAACAGTGAGGAGCAGCCAATTGGTGATACCTAATTGTGCTTCAATTTCATGTTCATGTTCAAAAGCATCTTCACCGTTATCATCAGTGTAAGTTGCTTCGTATTGAATTTCAACTTCACCTTTTTCTACACCAGCTTCTTCAAGACTTAATGCATTGGCCGGCACTGTCCAGATTAGAAGCAGGGCAGCAGATGCAGCAATTTTTAGTTTATTAATCATTATATCCCCCAGATAAGGCACTTAAGAAATGCCTCTCTAACTCTTCTCTAAAAAATTTATAATAATGCTCTTAATATAGAGATTTAGAATGATTGAAAATAGCATTAACGGAGATTAACTAATTTGATTGGTGAAATGATCACTAAGGTGATTTAAAGGTCACAGAAAATGAGAATACATTAAGAATTACATGAGAAAAATTCTTATTTATTAAGAGTTTAATGAGAAAAACCGCCTTGATTTTCAAGGCGGTTTTTCATTTGTTTAGCTATTGGCTGGTTAGTAATTTATACCGTTTTAGTTGATGCCTTGTGCCACTGCTACATAGGCTTCTGGTAAGCGCTGGGGTTCTTTCATGAGCTTGTCTTTCCAATGGCCCAAGTCTAATTCAGTTTGAATTAGACCGCGTAAAATTCCAACGTGCTCGGTAAGACCAACGGCCTGTCCACCAACGAGTTTGTTGCCATCAAATTCTAGTCTTAGGTAGCGGTTGTTCGGAAGATCAACCATCTTTGCACTATCACCACCTTCGACACCCATCCACAAACCGAAAGAGGCTGTGATGAGGCCCATTGATTCAAGGACATTCATATTTAGGCTGCCTTCATGAGGGGTGGCTTTGCCTGTCATATTTTGGGCGGCAATGCGGCCATGTTCTACAGCGACGGGTTGAATTGCGAGCATTTCAGCCTTTTGTGTTGAGAAGTCTGTTGCTTGGCAAACATCGCCAGCAGCGTAGACATCTGGAACACTTGTGCGCATATATTGATCAACCAAAATGCCATGTTCGATTTTAACACCGCTTGAAGCTAAGAAAGAGATGTTTGGTTGCACACCAGCTGCGACCACGAGCAATTTTGCGTCAATGCTTTCGCCGCCTTTTGTATGGACTGTTAATCCTTCAGGGCCATCACCAATTTCAGAAATCATTGTGCTGGTCAGAACGCGGACACCCTTTGACTCGCACCATTTTTGTAGCATGACACCGGCTGTTTCATCTAACATACGAGGGACCATACGGTCTCCCATTTCTACTACAGTGAGGTTCACTCCTTTGAGTGCTAGAGATTCAAGGATGATTGAGCCGATGAAACCTGCGCCCATAAGCACAACCGGCTCTCCTTTTTGTGCAAGCCGTGCGATATGGCGGGCGTCTTCAAGTGTCCAGCAATTATAGATGCCATCTTTATCAAGGCCTGGAATTGGAGGTGTGATTGGACTTGCGCCAGTGCAGATCAGCAATTTATCAAATTGAATTTCTGAACCGTCTTCAAGTTTTAATCTTTTCGATTTACCGTGCAAGGCAACGGCTTTGCCGTGGACATAATCGATGTTTAGATTTTCATAATGATTATCTTGCTGGCGAAGATAAGTTCCCTCTTCACCTACTTTTTCGATGAGGTAGTAGGGGATGGCCATGCGGGAATAGGGAGGTTCTGGTTCGCCGCCTAGGAGTGTGATTTTTGCTGTTTTGTCATGTTTACGGAGTGTTTCTGCAGCTGTGACGCCAGCAGGACCCGCGCCGAGTACAAGATAGTGCATGGCAGTATCCCTCTATCTGTTTGCCTTCAATTCATGCTTCTTTGTTTTCAATAAATTATTCACCGATAGGGACAGTGACTGTCTATACCTGTTTAGATGTTTTAGGGTGAATGTTTATTTTATTATTGGGCTCATTTTAGCAGTAATTCAGATAAAAACCATCCATGATTTTTGAATGAAAACTTCTTCTTTGGCCTTAAAAAATGGATTAAAACTTTGATTTTCAATGAAATCAAAGAGTTTTTAGATGAAAAAACAGGCCCCTAATGATTATTAGAGGCCTGTTTTAAAATTAGCACCTTACGCTAACGATGGTGCAATTATAGACCCAGGCGTGATAAGGTTTCACCTGTTGGTGTGCCATCTTGTGACCAACCGCGAAGTTCATAATATTCTGGCAGCATTTTATCCAGACCAGAAACAAGACCTTTTGCCGGACCTGCTTTTGAAGCTTCTTTCATAACACGTTCTGGCAATGTATCTTGGTCGCCCATGATACCGGCTGCCATGTTGTATTTCCGCTCCATGTTCCAGACACGTTCACCAACTTCCATTAGTTTATCAACGCTCCAACCACCTTCACAGGCAGTGTCAACTTGAGGTGCGATGTCTTCTAATGTCCAAGCAAAAGTTGTGAAAACACAAATGCCAGCACTGTCAACAGCAGCTGTTGCATCTTGGAATGCTTTCACTAGGCCAGCTTTACCCTCAGTTGCGAGAGGGTCTGTTTTTTCTGGGATGCCCAAAATTTCAGATGACACTGTATATGAGCGAAGGTGACAACCACCGCGGTTTGATGTGGCGTATGTTAGGCCCATGCCTTGAATGCCGCGAGGGTCATATGCTGGGAACTCTTGTCCTTTACATGTCATTGAAAGTTCTGGACGGCCATATTTTTCACAGAGGCGTTTTGAGCCCATGCCAAGTTCTGCACCAAAGCCTTCAGCAATGCCAACGAGCTCACATACTTTTACTAAAGCTTCAGCATTGCCGAATTTTAGCTCAATCCCGCCAGTTGTGTTGTGATTGATGACACCTTCTTCATAAAGGTCCATTGCAGCGGCGATGGTTGAGCCTAGTGAAATTGGGTCAAGGCCATGTTCGTTACAGAGGAACTGAGCATATGTTAGTGCGTCTAGATCATTTACACCCGTTGCTGAACCAAGGGCCCAAGCTGCTTCATATTCGAGACCACCTGAGGCGTGTTTGTAGCGCTCTTTGTCTTCACCTTGAAGAGTGAAGTGCGTTGGGTCGATTGTTGAAACGCGGCCACAAGCAATTGTACAACCAAAACAACCTTGGTTGGTAGAAAGGTTTGCCTTACCGTCTGAGCGGCGTGGTTCTGCCATCGCTTCCGCTGAAATGTCGTGGGCACCTTCAAAAACGGTGTCGCGTGCATTGCGTGTTGGCATAGCACCAGATTCGTTAATCACGTTCATGAGAACTTGAGTGCCAAAAGCTGGGAGGCCTTCACCTGTTACTGCATTTTCAGCCAATACTTTTTTACCGGCATCAGTTGCAGCGAAGAAACCTTGAGGATCTCTTACTTGAACGCCGTTGGAGCCACGGGCAACAATTGCTTTCAAGTTCTTTGAACCCATTACTGCGCCAACGCCAGAGCGACCAGCTGCGCGGTGCATATTGTTCACGATGCAAGAATAAAGAACGCCTTTTTCACCTGAGACACCAATTGTTGCTACGTGAGCCAGTGGGTCTTGAACTTCGGCTTTAATCATGCCGTCAGTTTCCCAAACTGTTTTACCCCAAAGATGGCTCGCATCTCTTAATTGGACTTTGTCGTTAAAAATAGACAAATAAACAGGGTTTGGTGACTTACCTTCAAGGATCACCATGTCATAACCAGAGAATTTAAGTTCTGGGCCAAAATAACCGCCTGAGTTAGAGCAAGCGATGGCACCAGTAAGAGGGCCTTTGGTAATTACAGAGTATCTACCGCCGGTTGAGGCGCAGGTACCTGTTAGCGGGCCTGTTGCAAAGATAAGTTTATTTTCAGGAGAAAGTGGATCAACGTTTGGATCTGTTTCTTCTGTGAAATATTTAGTCGCTAGGCCACGTTGACCAAGATATTGCTGAGCCCATTCCATATTTAGGGGCTCTTTAGTGATCTCACCAGTTGTGAGATTTATACGTAAGATTGTTTTTGTCCAAGCCATTAGGACATCTCCCTTGACCTAAAATTAAGATTGAGCGGCTGAGTCAGTTTTAGCTGCCCAGGCTTTCATTTTATCGAAACCAGATTGTTCAACATCTGCATAAGTGATGGCATCAGTTGGGCATGCTTTTGCACAAGCTGGATCTCCACCGCATAGATCACATTTGATGACTTTACCTGTGTCTGCATTGTAGTTGATTGTGCCAAATGGGCAGGCAATCGTACAAACTTTACAGCCAACACAGAGGTTATCGTGGACAAGTTTTACGCCTGAAGCTTGATCTGTTGTGATTGCGTTAACAGGACAAGCCGATTGGCACCAAGCTTCATCACATTGCGTGCATGTATAAGGTACGAAACGACCTTCTTCATGGAAATCAAAGATGCGAATGCGTGATTTTGCCGGGTTGAATGTTTGTTCATTTTCATACGCACAAGCCATTTCACATTGCTTGCATGAAGTGCATTTACCGGGATCAATTACCAGCGCGAGCTGCATGGGCCCCTCCTCATATTATGTTTTTTAAGCAGTCGTTAAATTTACAAAGCAGTTTTAATTTTAGTTTTTATATTGCTGAGAAATTTTATAAAAAATGAATGTATTTGGTCCCAATCTAACTCAAACGGCATTTATTTTGAAATTTATTAGCGTTTGAATTTTGGACTAAATAAACCTCTCATTTTCTATAAAGTCAGCAAAACGATTTATTTGGATGCTTTCTTATTATTTTAAAAGCTAGCCAAAAAATTGATTATTATTCTATAAAATCGGTAGATTCTTAGAACATTTACAAACAAGACTATCACATATTTTTTTCTCTCGCGAGACGTCTTGGGACGGTTTCATTCGAAGGTATAGTGTTTTGATCATGCTTGTTTGTTAATATGTGCAAAATGCATAAAAAATCATATTTTTGCAGTTAATTTTTTGTTATTTTGTATGTATATTGCGTCTGAATGCTCCTTATTTGTTAAGTTATGTTCTAGATTTATTGGATGATAAGTTTTGGAAATCTATGTTTTCCTTCAGCACCTTCAACTAGGTCAGCGCCACCAATGGGGCGATCAAATTCTTTTTCTGGTGGGGAGGCTAACTCATTCATATCTGTTTCCCAAACGGAGCCGCTAATTGAGCCGTTTGCTTCTTTTTTAAGACGATAATAAACGCCATTCCAAAAATTTATGCCGTATTCTTTTTCGTTTTTATGAATGAAGAGGAGGGCGTATTCGAGGTCTTGCAAATCTTTGTCGGAAATTCTGTTTTTTGTCTTGTAAGGATAGCCTAGATGGCAAACTGTTTGTGGGCCGTCGATACATTTAAAAGGGCGCATTGATAAGAAATGTTCTGAGAATTTACTGTCATCCCATTTGATTTCAAATGATTGCTTGTTTTCTTCTTCTTTTTTGAAAATAATTTTAGCGACCTGAAGTTTGCTGCCGTCTTTTCCTATAAGTGTGATTGTTTTTTCTGAACTATTGGCATTGGCTAGTTGAGCATTAAGGCTGAATGCCAGAACCATTATGGCTAATAAAAATTGTTTCATTTGATCTCCCCTTGTATCTGAAAGAGTGCCTTTTCTTTTTGTCTTTTTAAGGCCTTCTTTTTGGTAGGGAGCTTACGTGGCTTCACTAGGGGCGTCTATATCGCTGGCAAGAATATGGGAGAATTTAGATATAAAGTTTAATGAATATAAGATGTTCTCACGCTTTTGTGATCATTCTTCTTGTCTTGCGTGAAGCAAAGACGGTGTTGAACTTATATATGAGGTTTCGAGATTTTATTAATCTTCAATTTCAAGGGGAACAGGAATTGAATTTTCTACTTTGTGTCCGGCATCGATCCATTCTTCGGTTCCTTCAGGAAACCAGAGGATATTGCTGTATCCCCACTTGGATGCTCTTCTTACTGCGTTCCAGGCCATCCAACAATCAGCGGTGCAGTACATGATAATGTTTTTTGATTTATCGCCTTTTGTTAGTTTTTCTAAATTATCCCGATAATATTTTTTCATTTCTGGTGTGAGGGTGCCGGTGCCGACATCTGCTAGCCAGATGCTTCCTGGTATATTGTATCTTGGTTTTGCTACGCGCCATTTACCATCCAGTGGGTCTGGTCCGGTCCCTGTGTGTGCCATGACATCTAGAAAAATTGCAGTTTTATTTTTGAAGTGAGAGTGGACTTCTTTGACGTTGATGCGTTTGCCACCGGGCACTGAACTTGGAAGAGCTGCTCTGTAGTAAGATGTTCTTAACCCTGTTTTCTTGTCTATGTGTTTATAGCGTTTTTGAATGGCGTCTAGTTCAGTTTTTTGATCTTGAGGTGGTTGTTGTTCTTTCGCGTGAGTGAGTGAGGTGAGGCTAAGTGACGAAAATATAGCCATAAGGATAGGAAATAAGAATTTTGCTTTTATTCTCATAATATTCTCACGCTTCTCAGTTTATTCTAATAATCTAAACTATTATTTTATCAGAATAGGCAGTTAAGCCTAGCCACAAAATTGTGAGCTTGCTTGTATGTTTGTATGATTTTTGCTCATTAATTGGATAAGGACGTTTTGTTTAATGAATAATTTAATGTCTCTTCGGTCGATTTTTGTTCGTGTTTCAGTTTGTTTTGTTTTTTCTATTTTCATCATTTTCAGTTTTTCTTTTGGTGGCGCTCGTTCGGCTGTAGCCGAAGAGATCAGGGTTGCTACTTTGAAGTTTGGGACAGTAAACTGGGTTTTGGATGTTATTAAAAATCGCAAGCTTGATGAAAAATATTCCTTTAAAATGAAAGTCATTCCGCTTGCAAGTACTAATGGCGCGAAGATCGCGCTACAAGGTGGTTCAACTGAGATTGCCGTAACTGACTGGATTTGGGTGTCTCGCCGCCGGGCTGAAAATGCAGATTTTTCTATTGTACCTTATAGCTCGGCCGTTGGACATGTGATGGTTGCTCAAACATCAGAGATAAAAACTCTTAAAGATTTGCGTGGTAAAAAGATTGCTGTTGCTGGCGGTCCTTTGGATAAGAGTTGGTTGTTTTTAAATGCTTATTATAAGATGAAGCATGGAGAGGATTTATCTCAAATCGTAACTCCTGTTTTTGGGGCTGCTCCGTTATTGACGCAAAAAATGATCCGCGGGGAATTTGATGCCGTTTTAAATTTTTGGCATTACAGTGCGCGGTTAAAAGCGAAAGGGTTTCGGTCTCTCATATCTATTGGGGATGTTATGATGGGACTTGGTGCATCTGGACCTACCACT
>JAEPQF010000113.1:5756-10938 GCA_017640685.1 Hyphomicrobiales bacterium | reverse complement strand
GACCCTCAAACAAGCTGGTGCTGATTTAGATGCAGAAGTGATCATTGTAGAAAATGCAAGCCATGATCATGAGCGGGTATTTTCTTCATCTCTTAAAGACTTAGCTTTAACGATCAAAACACTTTCGATTAAAGGCCCTGCGATTTTGTTTATCGGCCTTTCTTATGAAGATATGGGGCTTTCAGCTGATAATCGCATTAAATCTATTGAATTGAGCAATGTAGTTTCGCTCAACAGAAAAGTGATCTGATCGCTCTGGCAACTGTAATGACTTTAATATTTTAACATTTAAACGGTTTAGAAAAAAAATGGCAAAGAAACTTAAAGGTGATCAGGTTTTAACGGGGCAATTGCTTCGCGAAGGCGATGTCGTTTTTTATGCTGAAGACGGCAGCTGGTCTTCTGATTTACAAAAAGCAAAAGTGGCCACGACACCTGAGCAAATTGATGAACTTGATTTGTTCATTGCTAAAGCAGAAGAAGTCAATCTTGTCATTGATATCTATCCGATCGTTGTTGAAAAGGATGAAGCAGGTCAACTCGTGCCAAGTCTCATTCGAGAAAAAATGCGCACAACTGGCCCTTCAATTGTTTACGCAGATTTTTAAATTGCGCTTCAGTTGACTTTATCTGCGCTTCAGATGCCCACTAGCAACCGCGCTGTTTATTTGCGCTTCAGTTGCCCACTAGCAACCGCGCTGTTTGATTTAAAACTCGGTTATTGAATAGTTAAGAGAATAACAGGAATTGTTCCATGTATGTTTATGATGATTTTGATGAAAAGTTTGTTCGCGAACGTGCGGCACAATTTCGCGACCAAGTAGAACGCCGGCTTTCCGGGCAATTATCAGAAGCGCATTTTCGCCCCTTGCGATTGATGAACGGGGTCTATTTACAATTGCATGCTTATATGCTGCGTGTGGCGGTTCCTTATGGCACCTTGTCATCGAAGCAAATGCGCCAGCTCGCCATGATCGCGACGAAATATGATAAAGGCTATGGGCATTTTACCACCCGTCAAAATATTCAATTTAACTGGCCTAAGCTGAAAGACTTACCGGACATTTTGGATGATTTGGCCGATGTTGGCATGCATGCCATTCAAACAAGTGGCAACTGTATTCGTAATGTTACATCGGACCAATGGGCTGGGGTAGCCGCTGATGAAGTGACCGACCCGCGCCCCTATGCTGAGCTAATGCGGCAATGGTCTAGTTTGCATCCTGAATTTTCTTATCTGCCACGGAAATTTAAAATCGCTATCACTGGTGCTTCAAGCGACCGGGCGGCGATTGCCTTTCATGATATCGGCATTCAAGTCTTGAAAAATGATAATGGTGAAATTGGTTTTGCGGTTTATGTTGGTGGTGGCCTTGGGCGAACACCAATGGTTGGTAAAAAAATTAGAGACTTTATCAGCCTTGAAGACCTCTTGCCTTATCTCGTGGCTATTCTGCGCGCCTATAATCTTGAAGGGCGCCGCGATAATAAATATAAAGCGCGGATCAAAATTCTTGTTCATGAAACTGGAATTGATGAATTCAAAGCTAAAGTTGAGAAAATTTTCGACGGGTTAGAGAAAGAAAAATTAAGAGCACCGGCTGGAGAAATTGAGCGTATTCAAGGCTTTTTTGCTTTACCAGATTACGCCTCTGCAGAAGCTAACCCTGAAAGCTTGTCTAAGGCTCGCTCTGAGAACCCTGCCTTTGATGCTTGGGTGAACCGCAATGTTGCTGAACATAAACAAGCTGGTTATGCAATTGCGAATATTTCGCTTAAACCAATTGCTGGTATTCCTGGTGATGCAACATCGGAGCAAATGAATTTAGTTGCTGATTTGGCGGAGACATATTCTTTTAGTGAAATCCGCGTTAGTCATGAACAAAACCTCGTGTTAGCACATGTGAAGGAAACTGATTTATTCGAGCTTTGGCAAGCGTTGGTTCCTGCTGGATTGGCAACGGCCAATATTGGTGCGATTACAGACATGATCACTTGCCCTGGGTTGGATTATTGTGCTTTGGCGACGGCGCGCTCTATTCCAGTTGCGCAGAAGATTTCAGAAAAATTTGCTGATCAAAAACGCCAAGAAGAAATCGGTGATTTAAAAGTTAAGATCTCTGGTTGCATCAATGCATGTGGTCATCATCATGCGGGGCATATCGGCATTCTTGGTCTTAATAAAAAGGGCGAGGAATATTATCAAATCACATTAGGTGGTTCGGGTGATCAAGCAGCGGCTGTTGGTGAAATTCTCGGCCCAGGCTTTTCTGGTGATGATGTGGCTGGGGCAATTGACACCCTTGTTAACCGGTATGTGGAATTGCGGAATGAGACAAGTGAAACATTCCTTGAAGTTGTTAAACGTGTAGGGCTTGAGCCCTTTAAGGAGGCGCTTTATGCCGATCATTAAAGATGGGGCTATCATTGAAGATAGCTGGACTGTTCTTGATGAAGAGAGCGATGCTCCTTCTTCAGCTGACATTATCATTCCGCTAAACATCATGCTCGAAAAAGCTGATCGGCTTTCAAACCACTCTGGGCGCATTGGATTATTAATCCCCAATGATGTTGCGGTTGAAGATCACGCTGACTTGATTGCTAAAGCCGACCTTGTGGTTCTTGAGCTCCCCGCATTTACTGATGGACGCGCTTATTCACAAGCGCGTGCTCTGCGTGAAGATCTTGGCTTTGAAAAAGAGTTGCGGGTTAAGGGTGACGTTCTTGTTGACCAAGCTGCCTATTTACTCCGCTGCGGGTTTGACAGCTTTGACTTTGAGGGTGAGTTTGATGCTGTATCTTGGGAAAAGTCGACCAACATTATGACAACCGGCTATCAACGAACCTATAGAGACAAGCTGAGCTATCGGGATTAGTTTTGGCTTGTCTTTTTCCTTGCTTCAGATGCCCACAAAGCATCCGCATTTCCTTGCTTTAGATTGCCCCACTAGGCATCCGCATTTTATCTCTCACGGTTCCCCAAGTTTGGTGCATTTGGAGTAACCTATTGGGGAAGCAACCACAATGATACCCGTTTTGCTGACACTTGCCACCACTATCTGAAGTAGACAATACTCCTTTTTGGGTTGATGGATTAAGTTAATGTTTCAGAACTATGAGAAAGCTTCATGATGTTCTTTAATTCAAAGAGGCCTGAAGGATGGTTCTATTATAATTTAAATTTGAAATGATGATAAATTTGTTCAGGCTTTTATCACCATCCAATAAATATTGATAAGCGGTATTACTGTTGCCAGAATTCCAAAGCCTAACCATACTTTTCCGTAAAACCAATACCGTTTCGGAATTTCTCCTGTGGCCGCAAAATTACGCGCCATACGCGCCTGCATGATTTGGATTGGTATTAATATAAGGGCCCAAATTACTCCCGAGACTACGAAAAGAATGTACCCCCACAATAACCACCGTTGTGAGTAAATTTCTTCCATTATGTTATTATTTGAATGAAAAACCATACCAAATCCTGCAAGTCCTAATATAATCACACCACCTAAAGTGAAGATCCAGTCTGTTACTGTTACCTGCTTTTGTGCAAAAGCAATGATACGATAATCTGCCGTGCGGTCTGCCATAACCTTCCACCAACCCGTTATTATGATATTTCCTAAAAAAATAATGACCCCAAAGAGATGTAGGATCTTTAGTGTCGAATAATCGAAAATGCTAGCAATCATTGCGCCAAGAAAACTCATTTTTCACTATCCTCATCATGTGTATCTGCCTTTTGGAATTCAGACAGAGTTTCATCGCACCAGGAAATAAAATTCTGGGCCTCAGAAATCCCCATTCTTAGCGTCATCTGCCAGTATTTTAATCTGCCTTGGTGATTTCTAATGGTTTTCAACTGCTTTTCTATTGACCGATATTTACGCAATCTCTCTACTGCATCTTCTCGGGCTTTCCGACAGTGATCCAAGACCACACCCTGATCACCTTCAGAAGCAAAAAATACTTTTAATAATAGCTCATTGCGAGGTGGACGGTTTACAGGAGTATTCGAGATCCATTCGCTGAGTGCCTCTCTGCCGGTATCAGTAATGGCATATACATTCTTGTTTTCTCTTTTTGACTGCTCATTCAATACTTTCGTAATTAGGCCTGCTTCGTTCAACAAGCGGAGTTGCGGGTAGATCTGCCCGTAACTTTCGCTCCAGAAGTTCCCAATACTTTCCTGAATTTTCTGCCTCAACTCGTACCCTGCCATTGGACGCCAAGTGAGCAAGCCAAGGATAGGTATTGATGAAGATGATAGCGCCAATAAACTTCCAATATATATCTAACAAATGTATCTGATAGATATATTTACTAGATGCTTAAAACACTGTCAAGTATGGCATCTGTGTCTAAGCAAAAACTGACAAACTGGAGTTAAGAATTTTGCTCTTCTTCAGCATACTGTTCTTTTAGTGCGCCTTCAGTTTGTCTTTTTCCTTGCTTCAGATGCCCACTAGGCATCCGCATTTCTTTACTTCAGATGCCCACTAGTTATGCGCAAGAAGCAACAACCGCGCTGTTTATTCTCAAGCTCGTTGTTTTATTGGGGAGCTTTTGGGGGAGCTCTTTACAAGTGTGGGGCATTATTTGTAAAGATATAGCGGCGTGAATTATGCGCAACTAATGGGTTAGGGAGTGAAAGATGGCGGTCTATTATCAAAATCATAGAGGTTTGTTGCTTGGACTTGGGCTTTGGGTACTTTGTGTGTTTTTACTAGGCTATACATCTACAGCAAACTCCACTGATGATAGCGAAGCTCCGGTTCTTCAATATATGACTGAACAAGAACGTAAAGAGCATTTTAAAAAAGCTTCTGAACGTCATAAAATGGAGCTTGTTAATCGGAAGACTAGCACGCAAATAAAACAAGAAGCCACTATTGCAGAAGAGACATCTGACCTTAAAACGGTGAAATCTTGCCAAAATGCCGTTCTTTCTGTTTTAAGAGAACAACCCATTGAATTTTTACCCGGCCGCCATAAATTATCGCGGGCGAGTATTGAAACTGTTAAAGACATCTCAGTTATTTTAAAAGACTGCGAAAAGGTGAAGGTGATTATCTCTGGTCATACAGATTCAAGAGGCAATCCAGAGACCAATCAAAGACTTTCTGGATTGCGAGCCAGTTCGGTTATGGGCCATTTCATTAAATCTGGTGTGAAAAAG
>JAEPQF010000113.1:0-5746 GCA_017640685.1 Hyphomicrobiales bacterium | reverse complement strand
AAAAGGAACGCTTGCGCGCTGTTGGGCTTGGGGACACTTCACCACTCGTTCCAAATGATAGCCCTGAAAATGAAGCTTTAAATCGCCGCATTGAACTTGAGCTTTATTAATTAGTATATAATTTCCCATATTTGAGACATCTTCTCACTTTTGTGATTTGATGTGCCTGGTTTATTTTTTCATTCTCTGCTTTAGTTTTCACTGGACCATTTTACTTTAGGTACTGCACAACTCCTAGTGCGTGAATGGTTTTATAAAATATAATGCTAAAAATAGCCCATAAAAAACACTTCTTGGGGATTGCTGCTATGTCTCTAAAAAAAATAATGAGCGCAACGCCGGCTGAATTTTTTCGAAGCTTAACTCATCTTGAACCGGATGAGGCCTTTGATCAAAATTCAACCCGCTTTCGAATTCCTCAAGAAATGGGGGACGCTTTTATTTCTTATACCATTCTACCTAATAGGCAAGTGACTGGCCTGCTTAGTTTACCGCAGATGGAAGTTCTGCTTGAATTTAGTGGTATGAGCGAAGAGGCTCAAGCCAAATTTATTGATGATTTTGACCTCGCCTTTCGAAGAGGTGGTGGGTAATCTATTCGCTTGCTGGCTTTAAATGGCGATTATGGTCTTTATCATATAGCGCGCTTTTTCTCACCAATTCCTGATCTAGAGCTTTGCCAACAAAGATGATGGCCGTTCGCTCAATGCCATTTTTTTTGACTGTCGTGCTCAAATCTTTTAGCTTTGTTTTTATTAATTTTTCGGTTGGCCAAGTGACGTCTGAAGTTATAAAAACCGGGCATTCTTCCCCATAATTGGGTAGAAGTTCTTCTACGATATGATCTGTGTTTTTCGCTGATAAGTGAATGGCAAGCAGCGCTTTTGATGCGCCTAAGACTTTTAGGCTTTCATCTTCTGGCATGGCTGAAGCGCGCTTTGATGTTCTTGTTAAAATAACCGTCTGGTTTACCTCTGGCAGGGTTAATTCAAGGCCGAGAGCGGCACTGGCGGCAGCGAACGCCGGAACGCCGGGGACAACTTCATATTCAATGTTTAGTTCATTTAAGAGGGCGCATTGCTCTGCTATTGCACTATAAAGCGATGGGTCCCCTGAATGGAGCCTTGCTACATCTTTTTCTTCATTCGAGGCTTGCTTTAGTTCTTCACTTATCTCTCCTAAAGAAAGAGAGGCGGTGTTTATTTTTCGTGTTTCTTTTGGGGCAAATTGCAAAACCTCTTCAGGCACTAAAGAGCCAGCATAGAGAATAACCGGACAGGTCTCTATCAGCTTTTTTGCTCTTAATGTGATGAGGTCGGCAGCACCTGGCCCAGCCCCAATAAAATAAACTTTCATAGTTCTCTCTCACGGCTATTCTGCCGCTGAAGCGGCAGGCCTACGAGGTGCGGCGCTAGGCGCCGGACGCCCTTGGCGTCATGTCCTACTGCCCTTAAGAGAAGGGCAGTACTCCTTCTTCGTATGGCTTGTTTACAGATTTACTCTAACAGCTATTCCAAGCACTTTTCGTTGCTTACTCTTCTTAATACAAAAGGCTCTTTCATTTTCTTCGAAAGAGCCTTTTATTATCAATCTAACTTATTGGATAGAAATGCTAGGCGCTTAGGCTGTCAAATCTTCCAGCTCTTTTAAGATGGCTGTGCCCATTTCACTTGTCGTGATTTGTTGCTTGCCTTCTTGCATAATGTCTGCTGTGCGCAGGCCTTGGTCAAGAACGTTGGCAACTGCCTTTTCAACCATGTCCGCTTCAGCTGATAAATTACAAGAATATCGAAGTGCCATTGCAAAGCTTGCGATCATCGCGATTGGGTTGGCTTTGCCTTGACCTGCGATATCTGGTGCGGAACCGTGCACTGGTTCGTACATGGCTTTTGTTTTGCCATTTTCGTCTGCTGCGCCTAATGAGGCAGACGGCAACATACCAAGTGAGCCTGTTAGCATAGCTGCAACATCTGATAAAATATCACCAAAGAGGTTGTCAGTTACAATGACATCAAATTGTTTTGGTGTTCTTACCAATTGCATGGCGCAATTGTCAGCTAAGATATGCTCCAATTTAATGTTTGCAAAATCTTCTTTGTGAACTTTGCTCACCACTTCATGCCATAGAACTCCAGTTTTCATGACGTTGCGTTTTTCTGCTGAGTGAACAAGACCGCCTCGTTTGCCAGCCAAGTCAAACGCTACGCGGGCAATGCGGTCAATTTCGTATGTTTCATAAAGCTGTGTGTCGACAGCTCTCTTTTCGCCATTTTCAAGCTCTGTGATTTCTTTTGGCTCACCGAAATACACGCCGCCTGTAAGCTCGCGAACGATGAGAATATCTAAGCCTTCAACGAGCTCACGCTTTAAGCTTGAGCTTTCTGCTAATGCTGGGTAGCAAATGGCAGGGCGCAAATTTGCAAATAATCCCAAGTCTTTACGCAAACGAAGGAGGCCTGCTTCTGGACGGGCTTCATAAGGGACATCATCCCATTTCGGGCCACCAACAGCACCAAAAATAACTGCATCCGCTTTTTGAGCTTTGTCCATTGCTTCATCTGTAATGGCACAACCATGAGCGTCATAGGCTGCACCGCCTACAAGATCATGTTCGCAATTAAAGGTAATGTTTCCTTGTTTGTTAAACCAAGTAATGATGCGATCAACCTCGGTCATAATTTCGGTTCCGATGCCATCACCAGGCAAGATCAACAGATCAAAAGTGCTCATTCTACCGTCTCATAATGTTTTTGTGTTTATTTGATGTGCTTGCTTAGCCCTGCTGCAAGAATTTTTCAAGGTGTAGAGGGAGGCTTTATTTCACAAGTGATATGAAAAATGTGTTTTTTGCTTAGCTTTTTAAAAATTGTGATTAAAAGCGAGACAATATCACTTCTTTATCATGCAAAAAAAAGAGAGCGAGGGGATACCACACTCTCTTTGTAAAATTTACTTAATTTTCCGAATGAAATGGAGTTTTAAGTAAGGGGATCTAGAATAATGGGGCTGTATCTTTCTGATCTGCATCTGGTGTTACAACATCAGGGTTGTAGTTTGATTTTTGAAGTTCTTTTGCATGAATATCACCATCGGCGGCCACTTCATCAATAATTGCTTTGCCTGCCTTTTTATCGCGCTTGACGCCATAACCTTTGAGAAGAGCTAAACCATAATTATATTTGCCAATTGAATAGCCTTCGTCTGCTGCTTCTTTGACCCATTCAGTTGATTTTTTGGCATCTTTCTTCACACCAAAGCCATTTTGATGCATGTAAGACATCCAGACTTTCGAGCCTTGATTGCCGTGTTTGGCGCAGGTTTTAAAAATTTTGACAGCGTCTTTATGATCGCCTGCTTTGGTCGCTAAGTAGCCGAGTGAGCAAACGAAATCATGGCCACGAGCAAGATTTCTATTCATGTTTTTGATGTAGTATTTCATGGAGAGCTCTTCTGGGTTGGTTTCTCCATATTCATCTGCTGAGTTTGTTTGCTCAACAGTTTCCTTTTTTTGAGGATCATTTACTTGAGAATCTGTGGCATTGGCCTTGGAAATCAATGCTCCACTCATGAACAGCACTAACATTAGAGAGATTGAACCATTTGATAACAAGTTGTTTCGCATTTTGAGCTCTTTTCTAAGCACCCTAAAGTTAGTTTTTTCCTTTTGATGCTCTTTCATGAGGAGTATTTGATCTATTTTGGCTCAAAAAGCTTAAAAATTCCAGTCAGAAAGCCTGATCCTTTTGTCAGAAAAATGTGATTTATTGATTTTGCCAGCGGGCTTTTTTTAAAATTAGTCCAAAAAACACAAAACCCCGCTCAGATCTAAGCTGAGCGGGGTTTTGATGATTTGTGCTTCAAACAGCCTTTTTGGCTATCTGTATTCAAGATCTATTGTTAGATCCAGGGACGGGCTGCTGTTAATTTTTCTTCAAAAGACGCGATGCTGTCTTGTTTTTTCATTGTGAGGCCAATGTCATCCAGACCTTCAATGAGGCAATGTTTGCGGAATTCTTCAATTTCAAATGAAATTGTACCGCCATCTGGGCCTTTAATTTCTTGAGCTTCTAGATCAATTGTCACTGTTGCATTGGCGCCGCGTGATGCATCTTCTAGCAATTTATCAACCTGTTCTTGCGGCAATTTGATTGGCAGAATGCCATTTTTAAAGCAGTTATTATAAAAAATATCTGCAAAGCTTGGTGCGATGATGCAGCTAATGCCAAAATCTTTAATGGCCCATGGCGCATGCTCACGGCTTGAACCACAGCCAAAGTTATCACCTGCAACTAAAATTTTTGCATCGCGATATTGAGGCTGATTAAGAACGAAATCTGGAATTTCTTCGCCATTATCATCATAGCGCATTTCATCAAACAAATTAACGCCGAGCCCTGTTCTTTTGATTGTTTTTAGAAACTGCTTTGGGATGATCATGTCTGTGTCAATATTGATCATTGGCAATGGGGCAGCGACACCTGTAAGGGTGGTAAATTTGTCCATGAAAGACTCCAGCAATTGAAATTGTTTTTGCTTATTTTCTCTTTAAATTTGCTTTCACTAAAGCCAAGACACCTCTATCAATTTTTAAGGTGTCAGGGAGAAAAGTTATAATTTGTTGTCTCTTTTTTCATTTGTTAGCAGCCCTGTCAAGAGTTGCTGCTCTCTTAATGACTATCAGAACCGTATTTCCAGCGTGAAGAAGCACACTAAACTGGTTTAGTCATGCTTTCGTCTTTGTGTTAAAATTCTGCTTTTACGGCCCAAAATTGCAGTTTGAGTAGTTATTTTTTAGATTTTTGAGCTGATGCGAAGCACCGTTTCATATATGCGCAGCGCTCTGGCCCTGGAGGATGCATATTTGACGCTGGAGCTGACCAAATGAATTTGCAGATTTGCTGCATGCCATCTGCTTTTAACCAGCCACGGCGAACACCACGTTTAATAGCAAAACAATCAGCTGTTGCTTCATCTGGCCCTCTAAATTGATGGGCGCATTCGTGAGAATAGATCCAGATTTTAACTTGGCGAGGCAATCTTTTAATAAGGCGTGGGTTTAGAATGATAAACCCATCAAAAGCACCGCCGAAATCATCTAATGTGGGGTCAAAAACTGTTGGCCTTTTTCCGCAAATCAATCGAGTTCCATCAATTTTTAATCGGCCTGGTGCTACAACCCGCGCGTTTTTTAAGCCTCTGTCTTTAATATACTCTTCAACCGTATATTTATCTGCCGCGAAAGAGGGAGATATAAACAAACATGAAATTAATATTGAACTGATGAACAAAGAGAAAAACTTCAGAACTTCTTCTATTTTCATCGCTGTTTTTATAGACATTTTTTTCATAGATACTTTCTCTTTAGACACGATTGCCCCACCCTCATCTAATTTTTTGTAACCATCTATTTCGTTGTTTACGTTACGAAATGTGCTGAAAAATGCAATAAGTTTAAGTTGTTTTATTTATGTTTATGATCTGGATAGATTACATCATTTATTTGGCAGTTCTTTAATAAAACCAAAAATCGTATGATTTCACTCATCTTCTTCGGCTAATGTTTTCAATTCTTGAAGAAAAGTCACAAACTCTTTTAACGCACACTCTTCTAAAACCTGTTCATACCTTGAAGACGCTTCAAATTCTACATAAGCAAAGATCTGTAAAGCGGGCTTACAAAGATGCTCAACATCCTTCTTAGAGAATGAGCAATAGAGCGTTGATTGCTTTTTATCTATTCCTGAAA
>JAEPQF010000112.1 GCA_017640685.1 Hyphomicrobiales bacterium | reverse complement strand
ACAAGCGATAGTGCAATCTTAATGCATTGATATTTTGTTTTTTATTTTTGGATCAAGTGCCGTGCAAAGTGATAGTTCAGTTATTTGAAAGATTAAAATGGTTCATGAAGATATAAATAAAATTTGCCTTCGTAGTATACTGTGGCCTTTAGATTTGTTTTATCAGTAATGAATAATATGCGAATTGGAGAAGTTGCAAAAAATGTGAGCATCGGTGTTGAGACCATCAGATTCTATGAACAGAAGGGATTAATTAAATAACCTCTGAAACTAGTGAGTGGTGGATATCGTGAATACCCGAGTGAAATTCAATGTATCCAGTTTATTTTAAGCGCTAAACACATAGGTTTCTCACTCGTAGAAATCACTGAACGACTCTAATTGAAAGCCGGTTCTGGTGCCAATTCTTGATATTTGCAAGCGGGAGGAGGCAAAACGGATAGAAGTACAGCTAGAATAATTGATTCTCGCATAAGCAGGGGCTTAATTTACTCGATTTAAGCTCTTCTGCAGTACAAAATCTTTAAACATAACTCCATTTTAATTTGAACTGACGGGAAACCTTCAGCATTTCAAATTTAAAGGAGATATTAAAATGCGTACATTAATTATTCTAGCTGCACTTCTTTTTTCAGCACCTGTCTACGCGGCTGAGCTATCTACAGATACTGTTCTTGGCACCACCATTTCAGAAGTACAAACGGCACTAACTGACATGGGTTATGAAATTCGCAAGACCGAATTGGAGAATGGTAAGATTGAAGTCTATTTTGTTAAAGGTGATAAAATGGGTGAAGTCTATGTCAGCACGGTTACAGGTAAAATCATAAAACTGAAAATGAAGTAAACTTACCATGGTAGCAAATGATAAAATTGTTAGTGAGCGCTCAGGCGCTCGCAGCATCATGGTCTGGGATCCGCTTGTCAGGTTAATACATTGGACCCTTGCAGTCGCCATTATACTTAATGGTGGAATTGTAGATGAGGAAAGCTCTTTACATGAATGGATAGGGTATCTTGCTGTTGGTCTTATAGGTGTCAGATTAATATGGGGCCTGATAGGCTCTGAACATGCAAGGTTTTCTGCTTTCCCTCTTAATCCTGTAGCAGCAATTCGTCACTTTGTGGCTTTGTCCAGAGGCGATAAAACCGTGCACCTGTCCCATAACCCTATTGGCGCACTGATGGTTTACAATATCTGGCTAACAGTACTCTTACTCGGTATTACAGGGTATATGATGGGTTCATTCAGGTTTTTTGGTGTTGACTGGGTGGAAGAAGCTCATGAAATGGCATTTAACTGGCTTGTTTTCTCAATCATTCTACATATCGGCGGTGTTATATTTGACACTTGGCGAACTGGTGTGTCCATTGTTCGTGCTATGATTAACGGAAGAAAACGTATACCTGAGGACAGTCCAATAAAATGATCGCACGCTATTTCCCAATAATAAAACGAGAGCGCCGGGCTGTGGTGCTCTCCACTATAATTCTATTACAGGCACTGTGTGCTATTTTTTTTATTGGCGATGTGATTTACGATCTCAGTCAGGGGGACCATCTTGATGACCTTCACTTAATCCTTGAAGGGTTGGCCGCCCTTGCTTTGATTGCTGGTGTTATTTATCTTATGCATGAACTGCGTGACCTTCTTGATCGAATGGCTTCAATGGAATTTGGTCTTCGGGTAGCACGGGGCGAAATGATTATCCTCATTGAAAGCTTTTTTGATCATTGGCAACTGACCCCATCTGAACGCGAGATTGCACTTCTGATACTTAAGGGCATCGATAATGATTCCATCGCTAAAATGCGGGGAACTGCACAGGGTACTGTTCGAGCGCAATGCACCCAGATATATGCAAAGGCAAAAGTTGATGGGCGCACTCAACTTTTAAGCATTTTTATGGAAGAACTTCTTCACGTTGGTGAAGAACAGTAAAGTAGAATAATTACTAGTTTGCTTATGTCAGGTAAGAAACGATCTAAATAGATATACCATTGTAACAGTAACTTAAGGCCTTATTTCGGACTAAAACTAAATCTTACGAAAATTCAGCATAGTGAAAAGGCAGAGAGTGTATGGGTTTTTGCGTGATGTATTGAAAGTGAGTAGATATCACTTCTAAGCTGGGGCTTACTACACTAGATTTAAGCTTTCCTGCAATTCAAAAATCTAAAATTTTACCACATCTTTATTTGAACAGAAGGCAAATCTTTAACACTTGAAATCAATAAGGAGAACAAAGATGCATAAACTTATTTTTCTAATTGTTTTAGCACATGTTAGTCCAGTCTTTGCAGCTGAGTTATCCTCGCAGACTATTGACCCTCATCAGCTTTACGAACAAAATTGTGCGAGATGCCACGAACCACATGCCAGGGATTTCGTGCACAAGAAACTTATACGCCCCGGCGAAAATCTTCTAGGTCGTAAATCTAATAAAGATGTACGTGAGTTACTTAAAGCGGGGCATGGAAAGTTAACGTTGAAGGAAATTGAAACGATTGTTGACCATATGACTAACATCTATCAATCAGGTCGGCTATATCACAAAAAATGTCGTATCTGTCATGATCTATCGGTTAAATTTGCGCGATTAAATCTTATATTAAAAGAAGGCAAGTTGTTCGGACGCTATTCTGGAAATGACATTGAACAGTTTCTGAGTGCCCATGGACGACTTAAAGCTAACGAGGTTTCTAAGATGGTTGATGTTTTAAAGCGTCAGTTAATCACGACAAAAAATAAAGATTGATACATTTCATAAATGTATTACCCGTTTCCCAAATAAGAAATGACTGCTAATGGCACATCCCGGTAATGCGGCACGCTATCAGGTTATAACAGCTTAGGCCTCTATAGCGGTCACAAGTTAAAGTCAGCTAACCATCTAAATAAGAACTTAGAACATCCTCGTACCCCTTCACTGGGGCTGTAATTGCAGCTTGCCCTAATATCGCAAATATACGACTTTTAGCAATCGCAGGTACTATGAAGATCAACAGATCAACAGATCAACAGACCAGCTGACTTGGCTGCCCTTGTGCGTGAAGCACGCCAGCAAAAAGGTTGGACACAAGTCGAATTAGCGAAACGCCTTGAGGTCCATAGAGATTGGGTGCTCCGTTTAGAAAGCGGAGCGTCAGGTGTTGCTCTTGGGATTGTTCTACGAGCACTTCGTGAGCTTGGTATTGAACTCCAAGTTATAAATAATAAAGAAGAAAATACGAAAAAATCCTCGAAACCAAAGCGAATTGGTGTTCCCATCAGCATTGACGAGGTGGTGGATGGCAAGGGTGCCTAAGCTGATTTCCTCAGTTTCAGTGGCTATACAAAGCATCTCACGCCTTCTTCCAAATGCTTTGCCAGGCTTCAAACTGTCGTGGTGTCACAGCGTAACGAGCAAAATTGCCCTCATGTAAACTCAGAATTTCGCTTTCTGCGGATTCTATAAATTTTGCCCGGTCTTCATCAGATATATTTTCCTCTGACCATTTAGCGATATGCTTAGCTGCTTGTGCCTGGTCCAGGCTTGAATGGATGACATCCGTGACGATTTGTTTTAGAGCTTGCCGGTAACGCAAGCGAAATGTGTCAGGCTCACCGATTGTCTGGCGCACTGCGACGTACCGTGCTGACGATTTTTCATACGCCCATAAAAATACATCTCTTATAAGCTCAATTCGGTTGAGCTCATAGACCCCCAGCAATCCTTGAGTATAAGTCTGATCTGGCATCCCGATGAATGACATTGGGGCAAGGTTGTTGCGAATGAACGGAATGTTCATTGCTAAACGCGAAACACGCTTGTTCACATCAATAAAGGGTTGAAGATATGGGAGTTGTACCATGACAAAAAAGGCTTGTTCAAAAGGGTCTATGATTGCTCTGGCTTTTTCCAAAAACATATCAAAACATTCTTCTATGATTTGTGGTACTTCGGGCGGCATGTAAACTGATCCGCTTATTCCCACTGCTTCCTGGCGAATGCGGCCTGCGGCTCCAGGGTCAGCGAGCAAGTTGTCAGCAAGTAGGGCATGCAAGTTCAATATGGTCATACGGTTAAACCCTATATCTCGCGCGGATTGAACAATGAATTCTATTGCTGCTTTGTGGTTTAAAAGCATTTGTGCATCTCGAGGGGCTTTATCTTCAACCGAGTGGCCGAGTTCAATAAGACGCTGTGTTTCTAAAAGCGAATAGGTATTTCCCTCTAATCTGCTTGAGTTCCAAGACAGCTCAATAAGTAGTCGGTTCAAGATTTGTAAGGCGTAAGTACCTGCCTCATGTTCTGCATCAGCTGTGCGCCCCATCTCAAGAAGTTTTGCCTTTTCCCCTGCGGTCAAAAAACTCGATTTATTTGGTTGGTAGTTTTCGAGAAAGTCCCTGTTGTAAGCAACAGGTCTCCGGCTGCCCAAAGGGCCACTTACAATCTTGAAGACTTTGCCTCCAGACTTAGAAAGTGGGACAAATAAATCTGGTTGGCTTTCAAGTTCTGTTTCTTGTTTCTCTTTTGTGAAGACTTGTTGAGCACTAGAAATTGGCATATAACGCGTTAAGCGTCCTTTACCTACTTTTTCAATAAGATTCTGCTGGACAAGGGCATCTAGCCGACGATTTAGGGTTCGCCGATTTAAGCCGAGCTTAGTTCGTTTTTCTATTTCGTCTGTCAGTAAACCACTGTCTTCACTTAGAATCAGTGTGTAGAGACGGTCTATCTGTTCTTGTATTTCTTCATTTGATGCCATTTATCGCGACACTTTCATCTGTTTCGCGACATTTTATCCTAAATTATGTCGCGATTGCAAGTATCGCGACATAATTTTCTATTTTTTGTCGTAAAACCATGTTTCGCGACATTTTTCCCAAAAAACTAGAAAAAGCAGTTGGGCTAAATGTTAGTTTCGTTCATTGGTGCCCGGCAGGTGCCCAAGCTGAGCTTTTCAAAACAATCCAAAACATATATGTTTTGGAAAGCCCTCATACATAGAAGTGAGGAGAAGATATCTGCGTTGTCATAACACGAAGCACAAGCCTAGCAAGATTGACACGAGACGCAGAAAACGCAGACGCAATGCCTAGCCAAATAAGATAAAAAAACCAATACATTGGTTTTCGGTGAGGCTTTGAATGTCCTTGCTAGCTCTTATTCTTTAAATGTGCAGTTCTCTATCTAACCTTCTTTCCCAACCGCTTACCTAAGAGCCCGCCTGGTGCCCGGCAACTACCCAAGCTTCCAGCAAATATATGCGATGACTTAGCTCAGTTAACAACTGGATAAGCGATGGGTAGGAACATGATCCAAGAGGATGGCAATACACCGAATAAAACAGCGTGTAAGCAAACTGAGCGTGAGCGCATTGTTCAACTTAAGTCGGCATTTACACTTCACAATTTCATGATCAACCGAGAATGGCATGTCAGTACGTCAAACCTGTTAGTGATGATCGGCCTAATTGGCAGCGTTTTCGCAAACATGAACGTTATGACCCAAGGCCTAGCTGCCGAGATGGCACGCGATAGCATAGACGTTGCTGAGGCCATGTGGCAAGCAACCGCCATTTGCGGGACGATAACTGTTTGCAACTTTATAAGCTGGCATGTTTTCTTCTCTCTAGGGCCGCTTATGTTGCGGGGCTGGGCAGGATTTCTTGGCTACATGGCAATCATAGTCTTCACAGCAATGACATTGGTTGTTTCAAGCGCACTCAATTATCAAGGTCTTGTCTACCTCAATACACTTCCACGGTATCTGTTATCTGAGACCAACCATTTAGCAAAAATCGTTGATGAATTAACGATTGTTAGCCGCGAGGCACGCGGCCTTCTGCCAGCACTAGCCTCGTTGGAAACCGATGCCTGCACAATCGCTGACCGTGAAAATAAGATTGGATTTGCAAGTGGTACAGGGGGTGGATTCGGACCGGCAGCTGCAGCCTTCACTTCGGCGTGTGCAGGGGTAAAAGGTCTGCGCAAAGCGGTACAAACAAGCATTGCAAACTCTGACCAAAAAGCCGGAGAACTTTCAAAGAAAATCGAAAGCCTGCTTTTAACAGTTGAAGATCGCCGCATTCCTATCCAGGAACGTGAAGACGCTTTTCGTCGTATCGTTGCGGAAATGGATTCATTGATGCGTTCTTATCGTAATAGTGGCCTTGGTTTCACAGTGAAAGCTGGAATAGGGACATTGCGCAACTTAGTTGCCGGTGTTGATAAAACCTCAGGTCTGAAAACTAGCGCAAGAACAGCAATCAACGGCCTTCGGGGTAAACTCCAAGCTGTAGCAACCAGTCTGGAAGAAGTTCTTGCGACGAACTCCCAGGCAGCAAGTTATAAACGCCCGGAGCGCCCCTCGCTTGGCTCAATCGCTCGTAAATACGTTGCGACTTACCCAAGCCATGTCGCAATTGCCATCTTTCTCGATGTATGGCCGCTGTTCATTTACAGCTTCATGCTGCTGGTGGGTGTTGGAAAGAACAAGCCGCAAAAAATAAAACCAATCAATGAGAGACAAGAAGAAAAGAACATCTCAAGTGAAGGGGAGGGAGCCTAATGCCCTGGATTGATCCTGATGAACATGGATACGGCTTTGGTGTGGCGTGTCCCTGGTGTTGGCTGCGAGAAGTCCTGCGCTGGTTCACAGTGGCCGGACAAATAACGAAGCACCTGGTTAAAGCTGCGTTTTCACTTATCGCTAGAGGCTTCAAGCAACTAACGAAAAGAACCGTAAAAACTGCAACAAACAATACTGCTCAAAGTCAAAGGAATCGAACAATGCAGATTGGAATTAATTACAATCAAATAGTACGCCTGATCGGATTCACCTCACTATTGATATTTGTCACGCTATTCACCTCTTTATTCGCCGGTATGGCTGGTTATTCGGTGTTAAACAGCATTGTTCCACCGAAGGCACCTTTCTGGCAAGAGATGCGTTGCACACTGGGTCTACCTCTTCAAGGTGACGCTAAGTGCTGGCAGGATCGCATCTCACGGATGGAAGAACGCAGAAAAAGAGAACTTTCAATCCTCAAAGGCAAGAATAAAAAGCTGGACCAACTACAAACGGAGGCCAATGCACGTCTCAAATCCA
Source organism: Hyphomicrobiales bacterium (assembly GCA_017640685.1). Lineage (GTDB taxonomy): Bacteria > Pseudomonadota > Alphaproteobacteria > Rhizobiales > HXMU1428-3 > HXMU1428-3. Next base: position 3,928 of record JAEPQF010000112.1, on the reverse strand, counting down.
TCGGTACGCTCGAAGATCGCTTTGACATTGTCAACTTGTTCACGCGGCGAAAAGTGAGGGGCTTCACCGTTGTAACTGGTGTTGAATATCGCGGTCTGACCTCAGGACCAAAATGGAGCACTGCGTGGTGCTACACAGAAGTAAAAAACCGTGACCTTGCACTGAAAATTGTTCTTGCCAATGCAACGCCCAAAGGCGGCGTTGTGAAACGAAAGCTGACCTCAGCAGAGAGCCGTAAGCTTGGCTGGACAAGCGCTTCCACCTTAGTTGATCAGTGCCAATGGCCAGATGCAACAGGTTAAAACAGACCAAATCAAACATACAAGAGAAAGGAGTTTTAAAAATGTTGAATGATGTGTTTGGCTCATTACCTAACGGGTTAGGGATCGCTCTTATCGGTTATTTGGGACTGAGCTGGATTCTGGGTGACATATTTGCAGGCAGGCTCTCAGAACGAGTTTATGTGCCCACCTGCATTCAAGGGCTGAAAGTGTCTGAAGCTCAGGCAAGGCACGGTGTTATTGATGATAAAACTATCATGCGTGAAGTCTTACAGGACTTATTTCGATCAGTTCCTCAACTTAAAGAGCTACCTGGCGCTGAGATCATTGATCGCATGAGCAGACAACAGCAATCGAAAACATCAAAACAACAATTTACGTCACGTTGCTCTTGTTTGGCGATAACCGCACAGAGAGAGACAAGAATAGATCACATGCTTTGGGTGGCGTCATTGCGCTTCTATGAGCCAACAGGAGTGAAGCAATTTCGGGGCGTTATGCAACGGCTTGATCGTCTGGGGCAATGCCGCAAGGGAACAGGATAATGACTGAAGTTAGAAAAACTATCTGGAAAAGCGGAAACAATCTTGTGACGCGATCAATCGTGAAAACACGTCGACTCTCTGTTTCCTTGAGCGATATTGATCTTGTAGAGGTCCGCTGCCCTTTCTTCCTACCAGCGCTGGGGTTTTCGATTGCGATATCACTCATAGTTTTCCGTTTTATTGACGTGCTATTGGCTGTTGAGATATCGACTCTTCTTGGAAGCGCATGGATTGTATTCGCTATCGCGTGTTGTATCGGAACTTTAAAGCTACACAGTTACAGCATTGATGATTTGGAAATCACGTTACCGATATGGCGCGCTCGTGCCATGCGAAATGCCATTGATATGGCGCTTTCATCTCAGCTCAATGGCAAGAGTGCTAACCATATTCCAGCACCACAAAAGCGGCATTGCGATGTGTAAATAAAACAAGTTTTCTCTCCTTTTTTTGATCAACGACCACCAACCTCAGAGCCTTATGAATGAGATTGTGTGAACGGGGCGTAAAGGCTCCGGTGGTCGGGGCCTCCAAAGATCAAAAAGGAGGAAAACAATGATTATCATCACTCGCAAAAAAGCACGCACTTGCACAGATCGAGAATTACATTCGGCACTAGCCAAGCTTTACAATTTTTTAGCAAACCAAACGCTAGATGAAAAAAATAAGCGTGAGGCACATGCTTCTATCAAAGCTATTAAAAATGAGTTGGGAGTTCGAAGCCCTAGGTAAAAAAGTGAGCTTTAGCTATTAGTTTTAAATTTATCGAAAGTGTCGAACTCACGTCTTTTCTTAAATTCCGCAGAGTTCTTATATAAATTGTGAGATGAATAGTCAGGATAAATCAGGAGAGAAATACTCATCTCTTTTTGAGGTGAAAAAATAGTTGTTTCATGTACAGTTTCATTACCAGCCCACACCCCTCCAGGGTGCTTAATTCCCTCTGGAAATTCACTATAAGCAGCTCCTTTAGCAGCTAAAGATTTTTCTGGAAGTTGTATTGTTTCTTGACGCGCTCGATAGAAAATTCCAGACTTAATTAAGGGAGTGCTCGACCAAGCCCAATCTATAAAACCGGACTTTCCGAAAACAAGCATAGCTCTTTTAGGTGTAAATTCTAACCACTTTAAGATAGCTGCAGTTACAGAAACCTCGTAACGAGCTGCTAAAAAGAGCATAAGCTCCATACTTACTTTTTGCCCTTTAATTTGTTCTCGAAAGTCATCGAGGGGCATTAACAGATAAGAAGCAAATTTATTTGCTTCTGCCTCCATGCGACCAACCTCTGAATCCCAATCCATCATATTTCGCATCGTACATTTAAAGCCTTCGGGTGATCGCTTCCTATGAAGTAGATAGTGGCCTAGTTCATGTCCCAATGTGAAATTGATCCGGCCCTTAGAAATAGTTGGGGAGCTATTGAATATAATTCCCCATTCACCGCTTTCGTCTGGTTTTGGAAATAACATGCCCTCTATGCCATCCGTCAGCTCATCTCCGCTAATCATAGTAATGGGTTCGTTAGGAAATAGCTGTTTAGAAAACTCTTTTGCAAGACTTGCAACTTTTATTGGAAAGCGAGGGAGCTCGTGTGTCTGATGGAATATTTTCACAACCTGCGAAAGTCTAATTGCCCAGCCTTCCGGCGTGGTTGGGAATGTCATTATTTTTTTCCCCATAAATCGATCATTTGTTTAATTTTTTCCTTATCATCGGGTTCTAGCTTATTGTATTTCCTGAAAAAAGCCTCTCTTAAAACAGCCTCATCAGGACTCGCTTTTTCATCTAATAAGTAGTCAGTGGTTACACCTAAAGCCTGAGCAATATTAGTGAGTTTTTCACCGGAAGGTTTTCTTTCATCCCGGTTCTCAAGTTCCCAAAGATAGCTTTTGCTTGTCTCAGTCTCACGGGCTAGATCATCTAAAGAATATCCTTTGTCTTGGCGGAGTTTTTTTATTTTCTGCCCTAATGTGGTCGGCATTATTTTATCTCCTCTCTAAACTAAAAACATTTGTTCGATAATATCGAACACAATCGTACTTGACAAGTGAATATTTGTTCGCTATATAGAACAAATTAGTTCTTCATGGGGGGAGGTGAAGATAAATAACAGGGATAATTCACTGATGAAGACCATAGAAACAAACATTCCGAGCAATCCATTTGATGATATTGCAGAAGCACTCTTAGCTGATGTAGCCATTAGCGTTCAACTTCCACCAGGGAAACATAAGATAGCCGTTGAGCGCTCGGAAGCTCTACAAAGGCATATGGAACGAGAAGGCAGCCCGCTACAAGGTCTCATATCCTTTTTTTACGCACAGGGCAGTATGGCAACGGGGACGACTATCAATGCCCGGCTTAAAAATGATGAGTTCGATATAGACATAGTCGCTGAACTCTTACTACCTCCTGGAACCCCGCCCGGGTATGTTCTTGATCTACTTTACAAATCAATTAGGGGTGAACCAGGCTCAAAGTATTATGACATGACTGAGCGGCGAACACGTTGTATCACGATTCATTACGCTGATGGAATGCATGTCGATATTACTCCCATGATTTTAACCACGGAAGTGGCCGATCTAAGAACCAGTTGGCTTTTCCACGCTCATGAAAATGAGCCATCAGATAAGCATGAAACTCTATTGGGAAACCCGTGGGGTTTTGCGGAATATTTTAATGAAAATATGCAGTCGGGAACAGATTTTGCAAAAGCCTTCGGTCAACGCTCAATGCAGGCAGAAATTCTCGCAGATGCAGATTCAGAACCTGTTCCTGATCCAGAACCGGCCTATCTAAAGCCTTTGTCTGTAGTTGCATTGCAGCTCTTGAAAAGACACAGAAATGTCATTTACGATAACCGTGAAGGGCGAATGCCTTCAACTGTAATGCTCTCCTGTTTGGTAGTCGATGTAAGCGGTAGGGCTATGAGTTTGAGTGAAGAGCTGCTTGTTCAGGCACGATACATCCTTCGCATCTTAAAAGATGCTCAAGCTCGCAGGCAGCTCATTGATGTATCTAATCCACGCTGCAATGAAGATAAATTTACGGATCGTTGGCCTGGGAATTTGCAGGAGCAGGGGCAATTCATAGGTGATC
>JAEPQF010000111.1 GCA_017640685.1 Hyphomicrobiales bacterium | reverse complement strand
GGCAGAGCTCTGTCTCATTACCCCGCCCATTGGGTTAAACTGTTTTGTCGTAGCAGGTGTTTGCAAAGAAGTAACAGTACAAGATGTCTTTAAAGGCTCAGCTCCATTTTTCATTGCTGATGCGTTGATAATTGCTGGGTTGATAGCATTCCCACAAATTGTGCTGTTTTTACCTAACCTCCTATTAAGCGGTTGATGAAAAATCTAAGGTGCTTTTCTAAAACCAAGATCTCCATCCCAAAGATCTAAACTTGAATAGTCCTCAATAATAAGCCGGTATTTATTACTAGCCTTTATCACTCTGATTAAAGGGCCGTACTTATCTTTAGGGGTGTTCCGCAATCTTATGTTAAAGTCATGCAAGCGAGACCAAACCGCCTTCCCATTCTTTAACTTCAATCGCTGAAGGTCAACTGAGTTCAAGTTAAGAAATGCGCTTCCATCTTTGTTTAGTTGAAGCTGAGAACCTTCATCAATCCATGTGCCGACAATATCTTTTTCTGAAAAAATTGTATTGAATTCGATATCTGTACATGAAGTGAAATTGGCCAAGAAAAAGAAACCGCAAAGAAGAAGAGTAAGAAAACTAAAAACAAAGCGGAATGAGAAAATCTTTTGTCTTTTAATCTCTCTAAGTGCAATAATGAAAAAGATTGCACTGAGAAATCCCAAGATAAGGTAAAACCCGAGATAGCCAAAGGGGAGGTCCGTACCAAAACGAAAGAGATGAAAAAAGTCCTGCATTATAAGTCGCACATCTTTGAATAATGAATATTTAAAAAAGCAGCTATCAACAATGACTGGGGCAATTTTAGGGCTTGTTTTTCTCTTGAAGAGGAAGAGCTAAGCGCTTTCCTCTTCAAGCTTTAGAATTAACTATGGGAAGGGAGGAGCGAAATTAAAAACTTAAAATGCGAACATTCTCTTCAATCAAGCGAGATCCCATTTTTTTTGGATTGGCTGCTGTAACTCCATCAATTAACGCAGAAGCATCAACACCTTTGTTCGGTAAATAAATAGCGCAAACTTCAACCGCTGTTTTGGTCTTAGTCATAATCATTTTCATAAGCTTTTGTGGGCTCATATTCTTGGGTTTCTGTGGGGCTGTTACCGTTTTAGGAGCGTCTTTTAAAGCCATATCACCAGCTTCACCACAGAGTAAAATATGGGCGCTAGCTCCTTGTTTGACGGCTTGCATCGTTAAAACCATAGCCATTAGTTGAGTTTGAGCGTTAGGGGAAGTCACAATGGTAACAAGTTTTTTGTGACCGTCAGCTAGAGCTGGCGTGGTAAGAAAAACGCTTAATGCACCAAGAAAAGCGAACAGAATGTGTCTCATAAATTTGTCCTTTTTGATGTAGATCAGATAAGAGGAAAACAAAATTGTAGTAAGACAGGGTGAAACAAAATAAATCAGTGACATTGTCACAGAAGCGTGAAGAGCTAAAATTTAGACTGCACTTAAACCTATGAAAGGAAAATAAAGTGCGTTATTTAAAAAGAAGAAATTCTTTAAAACTTTCCATTAAAGCTGCAATTGTCTCAAGCCTTTTTTTACTCATAACTCCGTCTGTGGCCGCTGAGATTAAATCAGATGTTGATCCAAAATCTGTAAGTGAAGCAAGGGCAACATCTTTAGGGTTATATTTATCTCCCAAAGGTGCGTTTAAAGCCCTGCAAGATAACCCAAAAATCGTTTTTATTGATGTAAGAGATCCGATAGAAATTGCCTTTGTCGGGCATGCTGTGGGTACTGATAAAAACATCCCCGTAGCGATTGCATCTCATGAATTTGATGTCGAGCGCGGTAAGTATAAAATGAAGGCTAACCCAAATCTTTTGGCCGAAGTGAAAGCTTTAATTGACGAAGAAGGGGTAACAAAAAACGATCCTATCTTTGTGGCGTGTCGCTCTGGTGGTCGTTCAGGAAAAGTCGCTCGCAAACTCATAAAAGCAGGCTACACCAATGTCTGGAACTTGGTCGAAGGCTTTGAGGGAGATAAGAACAAAGAGGGCGTTCGCGTCGTTAATGGCTGGCGCAATGCCAATCTTCCATGGACATATAAACTTTCAAAAGAAATGGCATGGCAGGGTAAATCGGAGATGGTAAAGGATAAGCCCTAAAGCGAAATAAAATTAGTGAGTAACGAGTTTATTCTCTCATCAATTTTTCCTCTTATTTTTGATCAATTCATTGACTAAAATAAACTGATCGCTAAAAGGCAAAAAGATGATGAGCAAAGAGAAAATAAAGGTGAGAGAATGAACTTTATTAACATTGATCAAGAGAAACTAGATCATGTACCAGACTGTTTAAAAGGCTCAAACATCGTCTCTTTGCCCAAAGGGATGCGGGTTTTTCAATCTGGTGATGCGTGTGATCAGTTCTTTTATTTGCTAAAAGGAGTTGTCCGAGTTGATCTTATCTCACTGAGTGGCAAAGCGATTATGTTATACCGTGTCGGCTCAGATCAAACCTGTGTGTTGAATACATCTTGCCTTTTAAGCGGCAACGATTATTGCGCAGAAGCCCACATCGAAGAAGATGTGGAAGCCTGCATAATCTCTCATAGCGAATTTGAAGCCAAATTAAATCAATCTGCCGAATTTAGGAAATTAGTTTTCTTGTCCTTTTCAGAGCGTTTAGCCTCAATGATGAGCAAAATCGAAGAAGTTGCTTTTGTTCCTATAGATACAAGGCTAGCGGCGAGAGTTCTCCAATTGCAACATGGTAATGCAACCATCAAAATCACCCATGATGAGCTGGCAACAGATCTTGGAACAGCACGCGAGGTAATCAGTCGCAAATTAGCTCAATGGGAAAAACTCGGCATGATTGAACGGGGGCGTGGTAGTCTAACAATTTTAAACACCGAGCAATTACAATATTTAGCCTCAGGAGAGCATTAAAGCTTAAAAAAACATCTAAGCTTTAATGCATATTTTCTTGAGAATTGGCTAGACTTAAAACCCTTCAATAACAATCTTTCCCTTAGCTTGCCCCGTTTCAATGAGCCTGTGCGCTTCACGGATCGTATTTGCATTTATTGGAGAGAGAACATCAGTGAGAGTTGTTCTGATCTCGCCTGCATCTATTCTTTTTGAAACTTCGTTTAAAAGCTTGTGTTGTTCAATCATATCCTCTGTTTGATGCATTGCCCGCGCGAACATATATTCCCAGTGCAAGCTTGCAGCTTTCACTTTCATGCCAGCCATTGGCATCGGAAGGTCGGTATCATCAATCGTGACAATCCCCCCTTGCGGGCGAATAAGTTCAACGGCCGCCTCCCAATGGCGCATATCATTAAAAATCGCGATATGATCAACATGATAAAGCCCAAGGTCTCTTACCTGTTCAACCATGTTCTCCTTATGATTGATAACATAATCAGCCCCAAGTTCCTTGACCCAATTTGTCGTTTCTTCACGCGACGCTGTGGCGATAACTTTTAACCCAGCCAATTTAGCAAGTTGAATACCAATTGAGCCAACACCTCCACCAGCACCAATTATCAAAATCGTTTGGCCAGCATCAGCACCATTTACATCAATCTTCAAACGATCAAAAAAAGCTTCATATGCTGTAATAGTCGTTAAAGGCAAAGCAGCAGCTTCAGCAAAAGAAAGTGATTGTGGTTTTACACCAACAATATTTTGATCGACCAAATGAAACTGCTGATTGGTACCGATGCGAGAAATATCCCCCGCATAATAAACCTCATCACCTTCTTTAAAAAGAGTAACGTCTGGGCCAACAGCCTTCACAATCCCAGCAGCGTCATAGCCAATAATTTTAGGAGGGTCTTCGACAATGTCTTTAGGGGCACGTACCTTTGTATCAACAGGGTTCACCGAGATGGCTTTCACCTCAACTAGGATATCCTCTCCCAAAGCAACTGGTGTGTCGATCTCAAGATCAAGAAATGAATTAGGGTCTTCAATCGGTAAATAGTGAGTAAATCCAACAGCTTTCATAAATAAATTCCTCAAATTATATCCCCGTTGTTTAGGGGCAATGGCAATGCGTTTTATTTGAAACAGAGTATAAACTATCATTTGATCGAGGATAATAGCCTTGTTTTTATAAATACTATTTGGTAATTTGGGATAATGAACCTTGATTTAAAATCAGTTGAATTCTTCATCCGTGTCGCTGCACAAGGTGCCATAGGCAAAGCGGGGGCTGAATTCGGTTATTCTGCAACAGCTGCCTCTCAGCGAATACAAAATTTAGAACAAGCGCTGGGAGCAAAACTATTAAATAGAACAACCCGTTCTGTTTCTCTTACAAGAGATGGTGAGCTATTTTTAAATCACGCGAAAAAAATTATCGCCGACGTGGAAGATGCCTTCACAGATCTGCAAGGGGCAGGAAAAATCATCAAAGGTGAATTGCGCGTCACGGCTTCTGCTTCTTTCGGCCGGCGTTACATCGCCCCTTTTATTGGAGAGTTTTTAAAACAACATCCAGAAGTCTCCATTCAGTTGGAATTAAGCGATAGCATGTTTGATATTGTGCGCCATGGGTTTGATCTAGCTTTACGTATTGGCGTGCTGGAGCCATCAACATTGTTGGCGAAAAAAATTGCGGACAGCCCAAGGTTACTTGTTGCTTCAAAAGACTATGTTAAAAAATACGGCATGCCTGAAGTCGCTGAAGATCTAGTGTCACATAATTGCTTGTTGCTCGGAGACATGAGGCTTTGGCAATTACGAAATGAAGCAGGCAAACTAAGTGAGATAAAAATTTCAGGTAATTTTTCTACCAATTATGGTGAAGCAATAACAGAGGCAGCTCTTTCAGGAACGGGCATTGCGCTTAAATCAAAATGGGATGTCTTAGACTATCTCAAAAGCGGTGAGCTTATTGAAGTTTTGCCCAAACATAAGTTGGAACCTGAATGGGGCATATGGGCTGTACGCCCGCCAGGAAAACTTATGTCAGCACGCGTGCGAATTTTCATCGACTACATCGAAGCTAAATTGGCACTAGCCTTGAGATAAAACTTGAAGATCTGCGCTGGGTAGCTGAGAAAAAGTCTTTCACTTAGGTTATTACATGCAACCTATTTATATTTAGCTGCTGTGATAAATTCACCAAAAGCTTCACACCAAACGATCACTGTTGAATAATCAGCAACATTCACACCATCAGGAATGGTAACAAGAAACCCGTCAAAAGTTTTTACATCACCTATGAGCTGAGCGTCATTTTTAACTTTTAAAAATTCAGCTTCATCTTCAACAAAAACTTTAGTTAGATATACTTTATAATCAGGGCCTGGCGCAAGCTCACCTTCATGAACAATCTTTTTGTCAGTGAGACTAACGCGTCCTTCACCCCAATGAAGAAAGTCATTGCCTTTCAAGCCACGTTTAAACTCAGTTTTATAAAGAGCAGATTGTGCTGTTTGCGTTAGCATGCCCTTATCAAGACTGGGTGGTGCTGTTAAAATTGGTAATAGATAAATACCCAAAGCAAAGCCAACTGATAGCATTCCCAAATGAGTTCCGGCTAAGAAAATCCAACGCAACATAAGTTCATCCCCCAATAATGACTTGTTTCTCTCTAAAAAGCAGTAACTCTTAAAAAATAGACCATTTTCAAAAAACTGTATAGTGCGATAAAGGGATAATTAGGCCAAAAATTGAGGGCGTGTGGCACAGAAAGTCTTAGGAAAATACTTCTCAAAAGTGATTGAAAAAACATTTGCAAAAGTTGAGGGCTTAGCTTACCTCTTTGCCAAAGTTCAGGTCATCAAAGATCAAGAGGGAAGCCAATGTCCATCGTTATTCATCATAATCCAGAGTGTGGAACTTCACGCAATGTCTTAGAAATCATCAGGGCATTTGCAGAAGAGCCAATAATCATTGAATATATAAATGAAGGGTGGACGAGGGGGCAATTACAGGCTTTGTTTGCTACCGCCAATATCACACCACGAGAAGCGCTGCGCACTAACAAATCACCGGCTGAAGAGCTTGGTTTAACTGATCCATCAGTTTCAGATGAGCAGTTATTAGATGCGATGCTTGAGCATCCGGTTCTTGTAAACCGCCCTATCGTTTGTACAAAAAAAGGGGTTGCACTTTGCCGGCCTTCTGAAGCCGTATTTAAATTGTTAGATGTTGCATCTGGTGCAACTTATACAAAAGAAGATGGTGAAGTAATTACAGCGCCTTAAAAAGACTGAAGAAAATATCCGTCTATTCTGGCGATTTTTGTGGGAGGCTGCACTGTTCGGACAGGCAAGTGCTTCAGCACGATTGAATTAACAAGCTGATTTATCAAGCACTCAAATAATGAAAGAGTAAAATCAAACATCAGCCTCATTCACCTTGGCCAACTTTCGCGCAAACTTTCTCTTCTCATTTATCTTCATGCCCTTCGCTATTTGAATGCGTTGAGCTTGCGGAGAGCCGGCACCATGAAGAGATTCTGTTAAATAACCAACTGCATTGCGCCCTAAAGTCATATTCTCAAGGAGGCGCAAAATTCTCACTCTGTCTGTCACATCTCCGCCTTCACGACCTTGAAGGTATTTTTTCAAAAGCGGGCCAACTTTGTTATGAGTGAGATCTTTCTCAGAAGGAAGCGTGACCATAATTCCACCAGCAAGGTCTTGCGCAAGGCGAGAAATTTCATAAGGAAAACGAGTGACATTATGCTTACAAACATTTGCTAAAAGCTCATCATTCATCCAAACACCAGATTTATGCGGCGCACCTTCATAAGCTGAAGCTAGAGCATTGCTTCGAATGGTTTCATTCAAATGTGCCATCTCAACAAGTTTGTCTTTGATGTGAGAGGCCGAAGACACGCCATTCATATCGGCAATTTCAGCTGAGGCCCCAATCAGCACATCCCCAACACCAGTTTTACAAATATAACTACAGCGATGGTAAGTGGTGAAACGTTCAACAAGAGAAGAAGCAAACTCATATTCCCCATTCATGAAAATGAATTCATTAGGAATAAAAACATTCTCAAAAATAATCATAGCCTCTTGGCCAGAAAATTCTGAATTTCCGGTATCAATATGACCGCCTTCCATAGCCCGTGTATCACAAGATTGGCGCCCATAAATGTAAGTGATGCCTTTTGCTGTCACAGGTATAGCCCCAACAATGGCATAATCTTTATCATGCTGAGTGAGGCGAAGTGTCGGCATCACAATCAGCCAATGAGAATTAATGCATCCAGTTTGGTGGCATTTTGCACCGCTCACATAAACCCCTTCATCCGTGCGTTTCGTCACGCGCAAATATATGTCTTGTTCCTCTTGCTGGTGCGGTGCTTTGCTACGATCTCCCTTCGCATCAGTCATCGCACCGCCGATCACTTGGTTTTTAACCTGCACTTTTTTCAAGAATGCCAATAACCTTTGATGATAAGTCGTGCCATGAGCTTCATCAATATCGAAGGTTACAGAGTGCAAAGCGTTGATAGCATCCAAGCCAACGCAACGCTGAAAACAAGTGCCAGTTTCTTGCCCCAACCGTTTTTGCATTTGAGCCTTTTTCACCAAATCATCTTGGCTATTCATGATATGCAAAAAGCGGTTTATACGAGCGCCTGATAAAGAAGAAGATACAGTAGCTACCTCTTCTTCACTTTCAGCCAAATCATAGGTCGCTGCCATAGCATTGATCGAAGGGCGAATAACAGGGTGATCAACCGGTTCTTCAACCAGTTCACCAAATAAATAAACATCAAGCTCGCGGCCTCGCAAACTATCAATATAGGCCTCACCTGAATTTAGAGTTTCATAATCACCCCAGATATCCATTTCGCTCATTGCAGCCCATCCTATTATTTGAAATTTTCAAGCTCTTAAAGTTTAAACGCTCAGACAAACATATTTAAGTTCTAAATATTCATCGAGCCCATAATGAGAGCCTTCTCTTCCAAGGCCTGAATGTTTTATGCCTCCAAAAGGAGCCTCGGTGGTAGAAATAAGCCCGGTGTTCACGCCGACCATGCCATACTCTAACCCCTCCATCACCTTCCAAACACGTGAAAGGTCATTGCTATAAAAATAAGAAGCCAAGCCAAAATCTGTGTCATTCGCAAGAGCAATCACTTGCTGTTCCGTTGTAAATTTATAAAGTGGCGCTAACGGGCCAAAAGTTTCTTCATGAGTGAATAGCATGTCATTGGAAATGTTAGTGATCACTGTTGGAGGAAAAAATAATTGATCCGGGGCCAATCGTTCACCACCTGTTTTGACGGATGCTCCTTTAGAAACAGCATCAGCAAGTTGAGTTTCAACTTTTTTAAGACCAGCATCATTAATTAGCGGCCCTATATGAGTGCTCTCATCCCGGCCATCTCCTGTTTTTAAACCCAGAACTGCTTGGCTCAATCTATCCGCAAATTCATCATAGATACCTTCTTGAACATAAATTCTGTTCGCGCAAACACAAGTTTGACCCGAATTGCGAAACTTGGCAATCAGCAAGCCTTCAACTGCTTTGTCAAGATCAGCATCATCAAAAACAATAAAAGGCGCATTGCCACCAAGCTCTAAGCTTAGCTTTTTAACACTCTCAGCACTTTGTTCCATCAAAAGCGAGCCAACCCGAGTAGACCCTGTAAAGCTGAGCTTTCTCACCATTTTATTTGTACAAAGTTCCAAACCAATCGCAGCTGCATCTACTCCTGTTACTACATTGAAAACACCAGCCGGTATGCCCGCTTGCTCACCAAGTTCAGCTAATGCCAAAGCGGATAGCGGAGTGAGTTCACTAGGCCGGGCAACAAAAGTGCAACCAGCAGCTAAGGCAGGGGCGACTTTTCTCGTAATCATCGCATTAGGAAAGTTCCACGGCGTAATGGAAGCTGCCACGCCAATAGGTTGCTTGAGAACCATCAAGCGCTTGTCAGGCATATGCCCTGGTATCGTATCACCATAAACCCGCCGTGCTTCTTCAGCAAACCAACGAATAAAACTAGCACCATAACCAATCTCGCCGCGCGCTTCTTTAATGGGTTTGCCCATCTCTGCCGTGATGATTTGTGCTAAGTCTTCCTGGTTTTCTAAAAGTAGATCATGCCATCTAAGAAGGATATTGCATCTCTCAAGCGCTGTTTTTTCCCGCCACTCTTTTTGTGCTTTATATGCTGCTTCAATAGCAAGCCTGGCATGATCAGCTGAAAGGTCAGTAACATCTGCAATTTTATCACCCGTGGCAGGGTTAACCACGGCTGTTTGTTTATCAGAGGAAACCCACTGACCATCAATATAAGCCTCTGTTTTGAGTAAATTTTTATTGTTTAATTCGAGCATAATTGTCCCCGTGCTACCAAGCCGCTTCATAAATTGAAAGTGCATCAAGCTCCGTTACCACCCGTGGGTTATTCACCAACAAACGTGTTTGGTTCATGGCATCTTTGGCTAAGGTCGGTAAAAAGTCTTGAGGTATATCCATTTGACGTAAATTTTGTTGTAGACCACATCTTTGAGAAAGATCTCTAAGCATATCACAAAATGCTTCCGCCCGCTCAGCCCCTTCAAACTTTTTCAACTCAGGAAAAGCATAAAGCGATAATTCGCTATAAGGCTCTGGCGTGGTGCTAATGTTAAACCGAAGAACATGCGGTAGAACTAGAGAGTTGGATAACCCATGAGGAATATGGAAATGCCCCCCAAGCGGATAAGCTAATGCATGAACCGCAGCAACGGGCGAATTCGCAAAGGCTTGCCCTGCCATCATAGATCCAAGCAACATGTCAGAACGAGCCTGAACATCACTCCCATTATGAACCGCCGTTTCTAGCGAAGATGCCATCAAGCTTAAAGCTGTGCGCGCCAGGTTTTTTGAAATTGGGTTATTATTAGGGCTTGCAGACGTATAGGCCTCAATAGCGTGAACCATGGCATCAATACCAGTTGCCGCGGTAATATGAGGCGGCAGCCCCATAGTCAATTGCGGGTCTAGGACCGCAAGGTCAGGAATGATTTCTGGAGAGACCACGCCCATCTTCTCATTTTCGCCGGTTGTAACAATAGAAATAGGCGTCACTTCAGATCCCGTGCCTGAAGTTGTTGGCACAAGCACCAAAGGAAGACGCTGCCCCTTTGTTTGATTAATGCCAAAAATATCTTCAAGAGTTTCATCACCATTAACAAGATAAGCAATAAGCTTTGCCACATCCATGGAGCTGCCCCCACCAAACCCGACAACACCGTTAATGCCAAGGTCTTTAGAAGACGCCACAGTTGATTTGATAATTGAAGCTGGCGGGTCAGCCTCAACCTCACCATAAATGGTCACTTCAAACCCTGATTTTTTAAGACTATCTAAAGCAGGTTCAGCTAGCTCAAGCTCCAAAATACCAGGATCGGTTACAAATAAAATATGCGGGCAAACCGTCTCTTTCTTGAATAAAGGAGAGACAAGATCAGCAAAGCGGTTCGCACCTCCATTTTCAAAGTGAATGGATTTCGCTGTGTTAAAATAAAAATCAGTCATAAGACACCTCCACACTCATCATTCTTCTAATTTTCCATAAGGGAAATTTGCCCACGCTCAATGGAGTAGACTTTATTCACCACAGATTTGGAATGGGTGTAATCCGACTCTGAAATCAGAACAGTTAAGTTCTCAGATTTCAAAGATTGGATCACTTCCATCAAACGGTTCGCAAGAACAGGGGCCACCCCTTCAAAAGGTTCATCAAGCAATAATAAGTTGTTACCAGAGACAAGTGCCCGAGCAAGTGCGACCAGTTTTTGCTGTCCACCACTAAGCGTCAAGGCCTTGCGATCAGCAAATCGGCTAATCTCGGGCATAAGCTCATAAACCCACTCAAGCCGAGAACGATCTGGATTATTTGTGGCCCATAACGAAACCATAATATTCTCTTCAACAGTAAAATCAGCAATTAGTCGTCTGTCTTCTGGTAAATAACCAATGCCAAGCGCGGCTCTCTCATGAGCTTTTCTTTGATGCAACGCTTCGTTTTGAAAGCTAATTTCTCCCCCCTCAATAGGAACAACCCCCATGATTGACCGCATAAGAGAGGTTTTACCGGCACCATTGCGTCCAATGAGGCCGCAAATAGAGCCGGTCTCAATTTCAAGAGAAACATCTCTCAAAATGGGAACGCGTTGAATAGATAAATTTAATTGATGAACT
>JAEPQF010000110.1 GCA_017640685.1 Hyphomicrobiales bacterium | reverse complement strand
TTTCAAGAAACTCTTGAACAATGGCCTCATCAACTTGACCAAGAGAAGCATACCGTCCACCTTCATCCATCAATTCCTCTGTATGAGCTTCAACCCAATCATTGATTAAAGCGTTCCCAGGTCCTGTGTCAAAAGCAAGAATATTAGGTGACTTAGAGTGGCTCTCACAAGCATTTTCCCTGTCACCAATATAAGTAACATTCGCCACTCCTCCAATATTCACCACAGCCACAGGCAATTGCAGTTTGCCCTCATTGAGCAAACTTTTTACCAACGCATGATGATAAATAGGAACCATAGGCGCCCCTTGCCCACCAAACTGCATATCTTTTGAGCGAAAATCATAAACAACTGGAATGCCAAGCTCTTTTGAAAGAGCAGCACCATCTCCAACTTGCAAAGTATAAGAGGCTTCAGGCTCGTGAAATAGCGTTTGTCCATGAAACCCAATCACATCAATATCGCGAGCTGATTTCCCCGCCTCTTTTAACAATCTCTCAACTGCAAGGCGATGTTTCCCCCGCACTAAGACCTCAACACTCTGCGCTAATTCTGATCGCTCTTCACTTGTGGCAGCCTGAGCAACTTTAGCCATTGTGCTTTTTAGAACTTTTTGTTCAGTCAGCTCAAATGGCACAAAACAAAAAGTCTCCGAGCTAAAAACAGTTTCCCCATCCGTTTCAATCAATGCGGCATCAACCCCATCGCAAGATGTGCCACTCATTAAACCAATTGCAACTTTTGGTGCTAAATTCATGCCTAACCCCACAATATCATGCTTACACCATTGACAAAGGTGTGATAATTTCCCAAGCAACCTAATAAATAATTTTATACAATTCTAACCACAGAATAACTCAAAGATACTGAGTAAACAGTGAGTCTCATGCCTAAATACCAATCTGACTTTTTAAACATTCTATCAAGCCGTGGCTTCATACACCAGTGTTCCGATGAAACAGCACTCGACAAAAAACTGAGCGAAGGCCCAATTACAGCCTATATCGGCTTTGATTGCACAGCAAAAAGTCTGCATGTAGGCAGCTTACTTCCCATCATGATGCTCTATTGGCTTCAGCAAACAGGATCGAAACCTGTCGTCCTTATGGGCGGTGGCACCACGCAAATTGGTGACCCATCAGGTAAGGACGCCGCCCGTCAACTCCTCACACTAGAGACCATAGAAGAAAACAAAACCGGCATCAGAAAAGTCTTTGATCAATTCCTCACCTTTGGCGAGGGAGAAAAAGATGCCATCATGACAGACAATGCCAATTGGTTGATGGATATAAATTACGTTAATTTCCTAAGGGATGTCGGCAAACATTTTTCAATCAATCGTATGTTGAGTTTTGACAGCGTAAAATTACGCCTGGAGAGAGAACAACCGCTCTCATTTCTTGAATTTAACTACATGATTTTCCAAGCTTATGACTTTGCTGAACTTTACAAAAACAGCAACTGCGTTCTACAGATGGGCGGTTCAGATCAATGGGGCAATATCGTAAACGGCATTGACTTAGGCCGCCGCCTTCATGGTGCAGAGTTATTCGGTCTAACCGCGCCGCTCCTCACCACATCAAGCGGTGCCAAAATGGGCAAAACCGCTGATGGTGCCGTTTGGCTAAACCCAGACATGCTCTCCCCTTATGATTACTGGCAATATTGGCGTAACACAGAAGATGCAGACGTTGGTCGCTTCTTAAAACTTTTCACAACTCTTTCTATAGAAGAAATCGAAAAGTTAGAGAAACTTGAAGGCGCTGAAATAAATGAAGCCAAGAAGATCTTGGCATTTGAAGCCACCAAAATGCTACATGGTGAAAGTGAAGCAGAAAAAGCTGCTGAAACAGCCAAAACAACTTTTGAGCAAGGCCAATTAAGCGAAGACTTACCTCAAATTGAGATCACAAAAGATGAAATTGAAGAAGGACTTCCAATTTTAAATGCCATTACTAAATCAGGCTTAGCAAGCTCTAATGGTGAAGCAAGACGGCACATAAAAGGAAATGCCATTAAATTAAATGATGAAAAAGTGAGTGACGATAAATTCAAAATCTCTCAAGGTGATTTTAACGAAGGTGGAAGTGCCAAATTATCATTCGGTAAAAAGAGGCACATTTTACTAACCCTTACTGATTAATGTTATCGAGATAACGTGAACAAAAGCACTTACTATAAGGGTACTAGGCCGGTTGCTTGTAGGCAATCTAAAGGCCAAATAAAAAACCGGTTGCTTTGTGGGCAACTGAAGGCCCAATAAAAAACCGGTTGCTTTGTGGGCAACTGAAGGCCCAATAAAAAAGCCGGATGCCGTTGCGGATGCGATGTGGGCATCTGAAGCAAAGAAATGGCAAGCGAAGGTACAACAAAAAGTCGATTGCTTTGTTGGCAACTGAAGCACAAAAATGACATCTGAAGCACAAAGGAGCATAGTCCAATTAAAACGATTTTATTTGATATTAATGAAACGGTCCTAAATCTTGATGGTTTGCGCTCTTTGTTTGAAGAGCAATTTAACGGAGCTATAAGTGTTGAACATTGGTTCAGCACTTTGCTTCACAGCTCAACCATTTGCGCTCTAACTGAAGTTGAAACAACATTCGCCGAATTAGCCAAAAATACTTTAGCAAATGTTATTCACTCTCAAAGTAACGAACCAGAAGTCGAACGACGCGAATTCCGCGGCAATCTTATCAAAGAAGAAAATCAAAAATTCATCAATGAAGCCTTGGGCAAATTATCATCTCTAGAGGCTCATGATGATATTATCCCTGCACTCAGCCTATTGAGAGAAAATAATTTTAAAACAGTTGCCTTTAGCAACTCCTCTTCAAAATTAATCGAAAATCAAATCAATAACGCCGGACTGAACATTTTGATGAAATTATCTCAGTCGAAAGCACAGGCACTTTCAAACCTCACAAGCAGGTTTACCATTTCGCAGCTGTAAAACTCGGTGAAGAAATTAGCAACCTAACCCTTGTTGCCTGCCATGACTGGGATACTCATGGCGCATTAACCGCCGGCATGAGAGCTGGCTTTCTAAAAAGAAGTAAAATTCCCTATAATCCGCTTTATAAAAAAGCCGATTACCAAGGCAATAGCATGGTGGAAATTGCACAGCAGATTATAAAAAGAGCGCAAAGCTAAAAGCTCATAAGATAAAAGCTGATTTAGATTTAATGAAAGCTATTCTAAGAATGAGCTAACGGCCTAATTAGACTTGCTACGCCGCCTCACTGTTGAAGCACTGGTTTCAGGAGAAAGATTGTTTGCATCATCCCCGTTCTTTTTGCGCCGAATAACGCGAGAAGCACTTGAGTCAAGCTTAACACCTTTACCCGTTTTCGTATTAGGCCGAACTTTAATATTCTGCCCACCCTGCTCAAATTCAAAAATTTGACGAAACACACCAGGCGCCACCAAAGACATCGGGTTCACAAGCACTTGCGGGTTTTTCGTGCTACCATAAATACCAAAAGTAATCCCAAGCATGCCCTCCCCTCGGCGACCAACAAGAATATCACCAAGAACAGGAACCACACCAACAGCCGCATTCAACCCATAAAGTGGAATATAAGTACCACCTAATCGAAGGCGCTCTTTATCAAAATCAATACTACCGCGCATAGTTGCACCAAGAAGCTCACCTTTAACCTGACTATCATGCAAAACGAATTGCCCTTGCCCAATAGAGAAAGGTGCATAAAGACGGTTGAACTTAATAATATCTTGTTCATTTGAAGAGCGACCACTTTTACCTTGCGATATGTTCGATAAAACCTCTTTAACAACAGGGTCAGACGCAATGGAAAAGCGGGAAATAATCAACTCCCCCGTTTGTGCCGCCAATTGGCGTTTACCAACATTATAGCGAACTTTGAGTTGCCCTTGGCCGCCAAGCATATTTGGATAAAAGCCAACAAACCGAAGCGCTTCACCAGTATCACTACTGCGCAAGCGAATAACAGGCGCAGCATTTTTTCCGCTAACTAAATTACCGGTTAAACTCCCACCATTTAATAAAGTGCCTTTAATCTTAAAATCAGTCATGACGTCACCACGACGGCTCATATTAATTTTAAAACGACTAAGTTTTGATTGCTTCCAGCCAAGGACCGTATCAAATTCAGCTTTTAAATCGATGCCTTTTGAAAGGTCTTTCGCTTTACCTCCAGCGCCAACTTTGCCTGTTCTCAACAAAGATTTTAACAATCCTCGTCCATCAAATGTTTTACCACCGGCAGATATTTGCCAAATTTTCTTATTATTCAATGCTCCTTCGACATGAATATTAGAAAGCACTTTGTAAGAAATATTAGGGAATGAAAACGACGTAACTTGATGAGTTTCATCCATTTGAATGTCACCACGAACAGTTAAATCACGGCCATCAAGTTTCATATTGATCAGGGAGACGCCACCTTCTTTATTTGAAATAATATCAACATTTAAAGTCGCGGGAACACCAGCATCTTTTTGCCAACCTAAATGTTTAGCTCGCAAAGTCGCTTTACGTAAATCAGCCAACACATGCATATCAAATTGATTAGATTTATTCTCACTTATAAGAAGTTCAACAGGAACGGCTCCATTCACAAAAGAATTTACCGGCAAACCTAACTGGTTTCGGTCAGCATCATCAAAAACGCCAGTAACTTTCAACTGATCACTGTGATCTACCCCAGCCAAAAGTTTCCTGTCCCAACTTAACTTCGAAGCAACCCCATTGATAAGAACATTTCCCTTCGCCTCAATGTAATTCTTTCCTAAATTGAATTTGATCAAACCGTTTGAAAGTTTAAATTTACCAAACTGCGCCTTCACCTCACCAAGTTGCATATTTCCATTAACAACAACATCTTTCGGGTCAACTTCCTCGACCAATGGCAAGTTTACTTTCAGTGCACCTGTCAACTCTCCATCGAAATATTTAGCATGGTCACTCAGAGTACGTTTTTGTGAAAATGGTTCACGTTTTAAAAAATGATCCACAAATTGAGTATTGGTTTTAAACTTAAACTCAACAATGCCATCAGGCCCTTTAGGTTCATAATCCGGAATAGTTAACTTACCATCAGTAAATTCAACAACCCTCCCCTTCCCAAGAGAAGATCGAGCCCGCTTCATTTTAGCAACTAAAGTTTTTCCCTTTATTTGCAAATTGGCTTGGCGAGTTTTAATGATCATGGGGTCATCAAAAACCGTAAAAACCACCCCTTTCACATCAACATCCATAAAAGGCAATTCAAGATTAGCCTTTTTCTCTCCAGCAAGAAGAGCTCGTTCACCAAAGTCAGGCGCTTGCAATGCCAAACGAGCAGATGTAACCACCCCCTCTTTCACATTCTTAAACACCCAATCTCGGCTTTCCTGATTGAAACCTTCAGGCCAAATTGATTTAAGCAAATTGGTAGACACATTCGTAACCCGACCCCGCAATACAGCTGGATAGCCAAGCGAGCCATCATGTGCCAAAATAATCTGCCCCTCACCAATCTTAGCTCTAAATTCGTCAATAACCACAGGTGCACGAGAGCCAAACAACCGACCTGAGAAATTAAACTCATCAATCGCACTACCATTAACATCAGAATAATCTGAAATTATTTGCCCAGAAGTTGAGTAAAGTTGAAAACGCCAATCCGGTAATTCATCCTTCTGGTTATCTCGCCAAACATCCCCTTTAAGAGAGATATTTCCATTCGGGTAAAACAATTCACCTTGGCGCAAAACAATATGTTTCGCACCAGGCTCCATATCAAAAACGAACGCACCTCGCGAAATAGCAAAGCGCGGCCCCTCATCTCCAAGCAATCCAATATAACCATCAGAAAGAGCCACTTTTAAATTGCCTGAAGTCACCCCTTCATTTAGATCAATACGCGCAGCCATGTCTCCTGAAACGCCAAGCTGAACAGCTTTCAAAGAAGAAAGAACTGGCACAAGAGAAGAAAGTTCTGAAGGAATAACATTTTGCAATCGTGTTTTTAAATCCACAAACTGCGCCCCTTCACGGTGCGTAAATGAAACCCAAAGGGCAGCACCTGGTGAGGTTGTATGCTCAATTACGCCATTACCAATAATCTTCTTATCACCAGCCGGGTCATATTGGAGAGTAAACGTTGGAACACGCCAAACATCACCTTTATCCAATTTTCCTTCATGAAGAACAACCCGAGCATTGCGCACCCCAATGTGTGACAGAGGAAAAGAAAGCTTCAATTGACTATGAGCTTTCATCAAGCCTTCTTTCGCTAAATCTCCAATGCGTGCAAAGTCAACTGGCATCCCATTTTGCGAAATAACGTCCTCGCCAGATTTATCTCTTTCACTACCAAGAGAAGCTTTATCTAGAGTGGAATTTGTCGAAACACCTTTACCCCGCCAAAAGGTCCATTCTCGTTTCTCATTTCGAACAAAATGAATTTCTGGCGATAAAATATTAATGCTACTCGGCTCAACTTCTCCCCAAAGCAGAGGAAAAAATTTCAAACCAACGCCAATTTCAGGCGTTGCAGCAATTTTGCTTCCCCCCTCATCGCGAAGGTCTAAATTTACCAAGCGAACAAAAAGCCCGCCATTTTGCACATCTCTTTGCAACAACGCCTGGTCTATGCGAACAGATCCACCAGCAAACGCACTAGATAAAGTCGTCTCAATTGAAGTCTTTAAAAAGTTCACCGGTAAAGAGCGATACCCCATCGCATAATAGGAACCAAAAGCCAAAACACTGAAAATAAAGACAATGCCCAAACCTAAAAAAGCAAACGGACGTGAGCGTGATTGAGGTTTCTTTGATAACTGATCAGCACAAGCATCACCACAAACCAAAGCGCAATGCCCAATCATTGAAATCCAATAATGGCAAGCATCACCAAATTTAAAAATCCGAGATTTTACACGTGAGAAAAATGATTGGTTTGAAACTTGTTTCTTTGGTCTACCATTATTGTGAACAGCTTCATGTGGTTCAGTTTGAGAAAACTGAGATTGATTAAGAGCCGCATCTTGATGAGTATAAACGGCACCATTTTCATCTTGAAAATGGCCTATCATTTCATGAGCCGCCGCATCCTGGCCAGTCATGTCTTTAGCAGCCGCTTGCTGATCTAAAGCCTGCCCTTTTGATCCATCATGTGGTTGGGAATGAATGGAGCGAACCCAAGTGGGAGGATTATTATGATTGTCGTCGTTCATAAATATCTTATAACTCTAATCATACCTAACGTTAGAAACCTAACGTTACAAGGCATCAAAATCTTAAAATTGAGTACGTCAAAAATTTAAAACATTATAGTAATTTCACATCCAAACAAGATAATAAAACCACCAAATCTCAAGAAAATCTTATAATCAATAAAGTAAGCGCCCCTGAAGCAGAAACACTTGTAATAATGTAACTTTTCTCTAGGCTAAATTTAAGAAAAGCTTTCCAAAAGCCAACCAATCACACAACTAAGACTAATTGAAACACTCTTACTATTGATTTTGGATTTCAAAGGAAAATAAACTCAAACTGCCAAACTAACCCATTGCACCCATAAGCTATAAAACCTAACAAACAATCAAGACCAAACCGTGACCTTTTACGAACATAATATTGCAAGGAACTAAAATGCCCGAAATTGGAAAAAAAGCACCCAACTTTAAATTAGAAGACAAAGATGGAAAACTTGTCTCCCTCAAAGATTTCAAAGGGCAAAACGTCATCGTTTATTTTTACCCGAAAGATTTAACACCGGGCTGCACGAAACAAGCCATTGCCTTCACAGAACACGCAGAAGAATTTGCGAAAAGAGAAGCTATCATCATAGGCATCTCCCCTGATAGCAGTGCCTCGCATCAAAAATTTACAGATAAACATAATCTCAATCTTATTCTTTTGGCGGATGAAGAGAAACAAGCCATAGAATCATATGGCGTATGGAAAGAAAAAAAAATGTATGGGCGCACCTTTATGGGTGTTGAAAGATCAACATTTCTTGTGGATAGGACTGGCACTGTTCAGGCCATTTGGAGAAAAGTAAAAGTTGCCAAACACATAGAAGAAGTTTTAGATGAACTGGACAAATAAAACATTAAAAAACAAAAACTTAAAATATAAAAAATAAACTAAATTTTAAGAAAAACATACAGTCTACTGATAGATAAAGGCATGAAAACAAAACAAACAAACTCATTACAAACATAAAATTCACACAAACGAACATAAAAATTAAATCATCACTCTCAAGCATTCTTGACGCTCAACATACAAACATGCATAAGATGATCCATAGAGTGACTAAAGCAAACGTTGAACTTAAGCCTTTAATTTGGGTCATTTCGTCATAAAAACATCATATATTTGACGATAACACTCAAGCGGTTGAAGATGTTTGAATTTTTGGGAACACATGAGTTAGTGTCAGTTGGTAGGTTTTTCTTGTTTCGTAACGTCTGATAAGAGTTAATTTAGCTCAATAATCAAAAGAAACTTTGAAAACTCATCCAGAAAATCATTATTATGTGGATTTTATTATAATCCTATTACATATTGATTGATAACCAACGCATGCCCAATAATTTGCGTTTGATATTGCTAACTGAAAGTCGCCATAAAAAGCTACTACGAATGAATTGAAATGATTCTATTCAACAAGTTCGTCAGACAGTTATGATATAGGGTAAGAACATGAGCGTTTGGAGGTCATAAGCCAATGTTCACAAAAAGACCGGAGAATGATGGGATGAATGTGCCTGCCCCAAAACCCATAATGGGTCAACAACCCGCCTTGCCACCAGCAGGCGCCATGCCGCAAAATCCTTTAGGGACGAAAACAATGCTAAAGGGTTCAAATAAAATGGTTCCTTCAATTATCGGAGCGGATTTAACAATCACCGGTAACGTGATTTCAAAAGGTGAAGTGCAAGTCGATGGATCAATCCAAGGCGATTTACATTGCTCATCTTTAATCATTGGTGAAAAAGCAGAAATTAATGGTGTTGTTGTTGCTGAAGATGTTGTTGTGCGCGGCCAAGTAACAGGGTCTATCCACGGCGTCCGCGTAACACTACAAGCAAGCTCACAAGTTAACGGTGATGTAACTCATCAATCACTTGCAATTGAGCAAGGCGCATTCTTTGAAGGTAAATCTCGCCGTGCTGATGATCCAATCGGTTCAGCTCCTAAATTGGAAGTTCCTGGCCAAAATAATCATCACCATATGTCAGAAATGGCCGGCGAATAATTATCTCAATTCTACTGAGAGTTTAAGAATTCAAAAACCCATCCAAATTCATTTTGGATGGGTTTTGTTTTGTCTTTTTTATTTTGTTTCTTTAAACAACAAAATCAATTTGAAAGATTTTAGAGAAAATCAACGTCGCCGCCGTTTCAGCCGGCCCTTTACAATGATTTCATCATCAGTTAGCTGAATTGAGCTCACTGTCGCTAAGTTACCAAGCACCTTCTCACGAATATTATTAGCAACCTGGTCTCTCATGCGCTGAGAATTAACAAAAACCTTTAATTTACTAGCAATCTGCTTTTTCAATTTTTCAGTTTTATCTGGTATTTGCACAAATTCCGTACAGAAGAACCCTAAAAACCAACTGTTGCAATATTCAATATTCACATCACCAACGATTTTCGCGCTGCTAATATAAAATGACAAACTTCCTTTATGAGCAATCGGCCGCAATCTTGCCACCACCTTCGCTTGTGTGAAATTCACATTCGGAAGAAAGCTATTACACTCTTTATACCTCTTGCGAGAAACTTTCGTCACACAGCGCCCCTCAAGCTCAGCACCATCAAGTTCAAAATCGAGAGAAAGATAAAAGCTCTTATCCTGAGCTGTCACATTAATAACCGAAGATTTAATATCGGTCACATAATAGCTGTGGGTGCGCCCAAACAATCTATAAACATTGTAAGGCTCTACATTAAATGACGAAATCGACTTTCCCTTAAAACGAACATATGAACTATTCTTCCGGTGGTGATTTCGCCCATTAAAACGGCCTAAATTATTCAATCTAATCTCTAAACCTTGCAAGGTATCCCCCACAAGATCATTCACCTCATCATAAGTAAAACTAAGGCTCGCAGCTTGAACATTTGAAGATAAAACAAAAGGAAAAGTAAAAAGAAGAGCCAGTGCAATCGCATAGCACTTCAAACTCAGTTGAAACTGAGATAACAAACGCAACAACATACCCATACAACCCCTCTATGCATATGAGAGCAAAACATAAATAGATGCTAAAAATCACATCAAAAAAACATAGTTAATAAAACATTAAACCTCAAACCAACCCAAGAGTAAAGTAAACACAAATTTTGCCTGTTAATCTACAGAACAAGAAAAATTCATTTTTCTGAACCTTTCTCTTTGCTTGAAATGAGCAGAATTGCTATATCCCTACAACTTAAGCAGAAAATAAAGCTAAAGTTTAAGCTGAAACAAGCTAAGGCTCATAAATAAACTGAGAAAGACACCACCTTTTGAACGACGAAACCGGTATCAAGCGCCGCTTTGGAAAATCAGCAAAAACCTATGACAATTACGCTGATATACAGAACCGAGTAGCATTAACCCTAAACAGTCAAATCAATTCAAAAGCCCCAAAAGATATTTTGGAAATTGGCTGTGGCACCGGCTTGCTTTCATCAGAAATTATCAAGAAATTCCCAGAAGCAAATTTCACATTCACTGATAATTCAAAAGATATGCTGGAAACAGCTGAACAAAAATTGCTCTCTCAATTTCCTGAAAAAAAAGCTCAGTTCAGTTTTGAAATTCTCAATCCAGAGAAAACTATCAGCCCAGAGAAAAATATCAGAGAAGAAAAATATGACCTCATCATATCAAGCATGGCCATTCACTGGTTTGAAGATATTTTAAACACTCTAAAAACTATTCAATCAGCTCTAACTGATGACGGATCATTCTATTTCTCAACCATTGGTCCTGATTGCTTTAAAGAATGGCGACAAACCTTAAAAGAACTGAATGTGCCTCATGGCCTCAGAATTCCACCTGATCTACCTGGAATTATCAAAACAGAAACAATCACAGTTCCCTATGGCAGCGCTCAAAATTTTTTAAAAGGTTTAAAATTAAACGGAGAACATAGTCAAAAACCGGGCTATAACCCGTTATCATCTCAAAAA
>JAEPQF010000010.1:20237-43910 GCA_017640685.1 Hyphomicrobiales bacterium | reverse complement strand
GATGATATCACTCCCCTTCAAACTCATCTTCTTCGTCCTCGTCGATGGCTGGCACATGGTCGCTGGTAGTTTGATTAAGAGTTTTACGGGATAGCATTCATGAAAGTGCCCAATTGAAAGACAGATGAAGCACTTAAACTTTTAAGCGCTAGAATACCGTCATAAAAACTTCCGCAAAACGACACAAAAGTTTAAGTGTCAAATGAGAAGAAAGCCCTTAAAGACTATCTGTAACTATATAATTATTTTGCGAAAGACATTTTCAAATGACAAACACTTCACCAAATACTGAAGACCGTACTTTAATGATTTCATTGGCAGTTATGCGCCTTTCAACGGCCTTTTTTCTCTCAATCTGGGCAATCGATAAAATCTTAAACACTTCGCGTGCAGGCAAAACATTTTCTAAATTTTATCTATCAGTTGACGAAGGTACAATCATCCTAGCATTAGGATGCCTACAGTTACTTATCATTTTCTTATTTGCGGCTGGGCTTTTTAAATTCTTCAGCTACGGTGCCGTGACGTTAATGCACACAGTCTCAGTTGCCGCAAGTTATCAAATCTACATGGACCCATTAGGCCGGCCCAACATTCTATTTTGGGCGGCAATTCCTGTTCTTGCTGGAATGATCGCTTTATTCCTACTTCGCGATCGGGATCGTTGTTTAACTATAGGAAAATAGTTTGCTAAAACAAGAGGGTAGATAAAGCTAAAAAGAACAACGGCTAAACTCTACCCTTATCAATTTAAGAAAAGTTTGATGCATTAAACTTAATGCTGCGTTGGCTTCTCTTCGGTTAAACTATCAAACACTAGCCGCACTTCATCAATCTTAGCTTCAAGCACATCCGCCTCTGGGTAATCCTCCCCCAAGTCAGGTCCGGCTAACAGCACTTCAGCCACCATCTTCACCTTTTCAGCAAGAGATGCATCTTTGTCGACGAAAAACACATGCATAATCAAATGAGCCTGCTCAAGAGAAATCTTTTCTCCCTTGTCCAGGGCAGCAACAGTTTTATATTCCCGCGCATCCAAACGCTCATCATTATTAAAAATCTCATGCATCAACTCATCCGTATCCGCATCCTGAAACTGATATCTCTCAGCCATATCTATAAAATCCTAAAATCACCTAAACTCAAAAAAACATAATCTCATCATACGATGAAGGAGTGACGCCCTATTCCGGTTGCTGGTGGGCAACTGAAGGACAAAAGGGCGTCAGGACATGGCAGCGCCAGCTGCCCGGCGTACAAGATCAGCCCGAACGGAGCGAAGCGAGTACGGATAAGCTGATCGCAAGAAAACCGCCGCCCCTCGGAGGGCCAGCTGCTTCAGCAGCAGAATAGCCCGTGAGTGAATACAATATTGAAACTTGAGCAAAAGTACACTGAGCGAAGCGAGAGACTTTTGCTCAAAGACTATTCCAGATCCCCAACCTCAACAGCTGCACCACCATGCACCCGCTGTGCCAAGGCCGCCTCAATAAACGGATCAAGCGCACCGTCTAACACAGCAGACGGGTTCGTGCTCTCAACGCCAGTGCGCAAATCCTTGACCATCTGATAAGGCTGTAAAACATAAGAGCGAATTTGATGGCCCCATCCAATAGCCCCCTTTTGTGACGCTTCAGCTTGCGCTTTATCTTCCCGCTCTTGCAGCTCTTTTTCATACAAACGTGCGCGCAGCATCTTCCAAGCTTCCGCCTTGTTTTTATGTTGCGAGCGACCAGACTGGCATTGCACCACAATGCCAGAAGGCTGGTGTGTAATCCGAACAGCACTATCCGTCGTGTTCACATGCTGACCACCAGCACCACTAGCCCGGTATGTATCAATACGGCAATCGCTTTCAGCAATATCAATTTCAATATCATCAGCAATAACCGGATACACCCAAACTGATGAAAAGCTCGTGTGCCTTTTGGCGTTCGAGTCAAAAGGAGAAATTCTAACTAAACGATGCACACCAGATTCGGTCTTCAACCAACCATAAGCATTCTCACCCTTCACTAATATGGTTGCAGATTTAAGCCCCGCTTCTTCGCCAGCATTGGTGCCAGAAATTTCAACCTTATAGCCCTTTTCTTCAGCATAGCGCATATACATCCTGAAAAGCATCTCAGCCCAATCTTGACTTTCCGTGCCCCCAGCACCAGCATGGATCTCAACATAGCAATCATTGGCATCCACTTCACCTGAAAGAAGCGTTTCAACTTCACGGCGCTGCGCGATTTTTGCTAACTGAGCAATAGCCTCTTCAGCTTCCTCAATGGTATCAGCATCATCTTCAGCTTCGCCCATTTCAATCAGCTCAATATTATCTTCCAAATCTTGATTAAGCTTATTAAAAGCACTAAGAGCTGCATCCAACCTTTGCCGCTCTTTCATCAAAACTTGCGCTTTTTTCGGGTCATTCCAAAGGTTCGGGTCCTCAGATTGAGCATTTAATTCATCTAAACGGGCTTGAGCCTGTTCCGGGTCAAAGATGCCTCCGTAAGAGGGAAATTGACTCTCGAATTTGATTGACCAATGTTTGAATTTCAGCGCGCATCTCAATGTAACCTTTAAATATAAGCTCAAACCACACACTTAATGTGGCAGCATTATCCAAATCTATTAAATGATGGGTTTTAAAGAAACAACAGCAAGTGTCAAGACAAGCCGCCAGCACTCTGGTTAAAGGGCACCTCAACCAGAGTTATGAATGTTCGAAATTTTGTAAGCTTAGTAAAGCCCAGAATCAAGCGATCTATCTGTTTCAGGAATAAAGATATTGGGGTCATCATAAATCACAGATGACGCATCAGGTGGACCGTTCCCTGGTTTAAACGCTTCCATGATCGTATTCTGTCCACCAGAAGATCTAAGCCCAGATTTTGAATTAATCGGAATGAGCTTAATTCCAGCTGGAATACGAAACGGAATGGCTGGTTTCCCTGCCAAAGCGGACATCATAAAGTTTTTAAATATTGGCGCTGCCAAACCACCACCCGTTGCTTTCTTACCCATTGGTCGTGGCACATCCTGGCCCACAAAAACACCAACAGCTAAGTCAGCTGAAAAACCAACAAACCAAGCATCACGTGCTTCATTGGTTGTTCCCGTTTTACCAGCAACAGGAATAGGCAACCCTTTCATGGCTTTTCTTGCAGTACCGCGAAGCACAACACCTTCAAGCATAGATGTAATTTGATAAGCAGTATGAGGGTCAATAATCTGCTCACGCTGATCAATTAACTGCGGTTGCTTTAAAGGATCCCATTCAGCTTGCTCACATCCTTGGCATTGAGCAGCATCATGAGACCAAACCGTTTTACCATATCTATCTTGAATGCGGTCAATAAGTGTCGCATTCACCTTCTTGCCGCCATTCGCTAAAATACTATATGCCGTGGTCAAGCGCATTAAAGTGGTCTCACCAGCACCAAGAGACATAGAAAGAACCGGCATCAAATTATCATAAACACCAAAGCGCCGCGCATATTCAGAAATAAGCGGCATGCCCATATCTTGCGCTAAACGAACAGTCATCAAATTACGAGATTTTTCAATACCAATTCGCAATGTTGAGGGGCCGTTAAATTTACCACTATAATTTTTTGGGCGCCAAATTCCCTGACCATTCCCCTGATCAATCGCCACTGGCGTGTCTAAAACAACACTTGATGGAGTATATCCATTATCAAGAGCGGCTGCATAAACAAACGGCTTAAAGGCCGAACCTGGCTGGCGTTTCGCCTGAGTAGCCCGATCAAATTCACTATCATCAAAGCTAAAACCACCAACAAGCGCTTTTACTCGGCCCGTATGCGGCTCCATCACAACAATAGCGCCTTCCACTTCGGGAATTTGCATCAGCTTCCATTGATTATTTCCCTCAACAGGAAGAACAGCATTGGTGCTGGCTACATCTTTTTTCAGCAATTTAGCTTTAACAGGCGCCACATAAACAACATCACCTATTTTCAAAATATTGCCCGGCGATTTAAGCTTCTTGCCAAGTTTCGGGTCACCATGTTTTGTCTCGCCCAAATGTTTGCGGGCCCACTTCATATTATCGAGTGAGATTTCGCCAATTTCACGCGCACTATCAACTTGACCAGAAACTAGTTTTTTAGGTTGCAAACCAATGACAGCCTTTTTCGCCTCAAGTTTCAAAACAATGCCCAAACGCCAAGGGTGCACATCTGTTAGTGCTTCAACTTTAGCAAGCTCAGCCCCCCAATCAGATTGAGGGGTTAAAATAATCTCAGCAACAGGCCCTCTAAATCCGTGCTTCTGATCATAAGCAACAAGTCCATCAACAAGCGCCTTTTTAGCTTTTTTCTGCAGTTCAGGGTCTAATGTAGTACGAACAGAAAGACCGCCACCATAAATTCTTTTTTGCCCAAATTTTTCAATGAGTTTCCGTCTCACACCTTCAGCAAAAAACTCGCCAGCCAAAATATGAGCACCAAAGGGGCGCGGGTTCACTTTAAACTCAGATGCAATTGCAGCATCAGCTTCAGCCTTCGTGATATAGCCGTTTTTATACATCTGCTTAATCACATATGACCGGCGAATAATTGCCCGCTTGCGCTTTTTAAAGGGATGATAATTATTAGGAGCTTTAGGAAGAGATGCTAAATAAGCCGCTTCTTGAATTGTAATTTCTTCAAGAGATTTACCAAAATAATTAAGAGCCGCAGCCGCAATACCATGCGACCGAAGACCAAAATAAATTTCATTAAGATAAAGCTCTAAAATCTGCCCCTTAGTAAAAGCGCGCTCAATACGCCGTGCAAGCACAGCTTCTTTTACCTTTCGGTCAATCTTACGCTCATTGGTGAGAAGAAAGTTTTTTGCAACCTGCTGAGTAATCGTGGATGCACCTGAAGGTCGTTTATTGCTTCCAGTTAGTTTAATTTTTACAAATCCCAGTATCGCACCTGTTAAACGACGATAATCAAGTCCTCCATGATTGAAGAAATTCTTGTCTTCTGCTGAAATAAACGCATGAATAATACGATCTGGTATTGCATTAATCGGCACATATATGCGGCGTTCATCAGCAAATTCGGCAATCAAGTTCCCGTCATTCGCGTGAATACGGCTCATCACCTTCGGCTCATACTTTGCCAAAACCTCATAATCCGGTAGATCTTTCGTCACATCCCAAACATAGTAAGCCACAGCCGCTGAGACAGCGAAAAATCCAATACAAGCAGCTGTGAACATAAACCCAAGAAACTTAAGCCAAAACCGCCCCTTTTTCTTGGGCGGCTTTTGAGATTGCGGCGGCATATTCCCCATTGGCGCATAAGGCCCCCGTCCACTGCCCGCAGCAGAAAACCTAGGAGCCTGTGTTTGCCCTCGATATGGTTGCGGTGGTGGGGTCTGTGTCATTGCAAAAGAGCCTTATGAAGAAAAAAATATATCTTATTCATTTATATATATAAAAGCAGATTGAGGCTGAGAGACATAACACAACTCATATGCCAATCTCAATAAAGAAGATCATAAACCACAACCATTTTAAAAGTGATATGAGTATTGTCCTTGAAAATTTATAGCCCAGCTTCTTGTCCATTGAATGAATGCCATTAAAACTGGCAACAAAACATGCCCAAAATATGATTAACACAATGAATAATCGGGCATCTTAGTCTCTATTCTCGTAAAATACAGACTACATTCACACAAAATACGCTATGAAAGCATATCTGAAAGCTAACCTGTAACCAAGGTCACTCACTCTTTACTAAATGAGTACTAAGCAAATTGAATTAAACCATGTGGCGGTTAAACCAGCAAGATTTATTGCGTTTTCATAAAGTTATCAACCGCTTTACTCAAAGAAGTAGCGAGAGCAGCTTGCCATTTTGGAGATTTGAGTAATTTCTCATCATTGGCATTACTAATATAACCAAGTTCAATTAAAACCGAAGGAATAATAGCTGAACGTAACACCCTAAAATTCGCCGATCTCATC
This sequence comes from Hyphomicrobiales bacterium, assembly GCA_017640685.1. Lineage (GTDB taxonomy): Bacteria > Pseudomonadota > Alphaproteobacteria > Rhizobiales > HXMU1428-3 > HXMU1428-3. The sequence goes on along the minus strand of JAEPQF010000010.1, from coordinate 37,933 downwards.
ATGTTTTGACGAAATTTAGTTTTCTTTTTCATATGTTTATAAGCAATAGACGCAAAATCCAAAGATTGATTCTTTGTCTCTCTTTGAGTGAGATCCCGCAAAATCCCCTCAACTTCACTTTCAGGCTCAATATCAATACCAGCCAAAATATCGGATTTATTCTCTTTATTCGCTAACGCCTGCGCTTCAAGGTCAGACCCTTCCTTGGAAAGGGTGTAAATAGTCGCCCCTCTTATTTTTTTAGCTAACCGTCTTCTGATCGCATCGGCATGAATAGAGATAAAAAGAGACGCATGATAATCCTCAGCAATTTGCACCCGCTCAGCCAAGGGGACAAAAACATCAACAGACCGCGTGAGCTTCACGTCATATGTCCCAAATTTCATTAATTTCTTTTTTAAAACTTTCGCAAAAGCCAAAACCACATCTTTTTCACGTGTTCCCTTAGAGCTCAATGCCCCAGGGTCAAGCCCCCCATGACCAGGGTCAATCACAATGCGTTTTTTACCTAATTTTTTAGGAACCCTAGCAAGTTTTTCAATCACACTACCAAGAGAAGCCTTCTTTGCTTTACGGCTCTCACGAACACGCTTTTCATAAAGAGCTTTACGGCGACGCTCAAAATTTGCCCGATCCGTCGGTACTATATCAACAACCAATTTGGCTGATTTACCGCCGTTTGCATCTAGAATAAAAGATTGCTCCACATGAACAGGTCCAACGACATCAATCACGATGCGCGATTTTCCCTTAGCAAAAAGACCATAGCGAAAAGCACTCACTAAGCCTTTTCCGGTACTACCAAGCCCTTGTGGTAACTTAAAGCGAACATTCGGCAAATCAATAATAACCCGGTACGGGTCAGCCAATGTAAAAATACGATAATCAGTTGGTTTAGATAAATCAGCAACAAAACGCGTTCTGGCATTATCACCCCCAAGACGCGCATCATTCGCAATGGTTGAGGAACCATCACCTTTTGCTAATGCCGCTTGAGGAAGGCTTAATGCTAAAAGCAAAATAAGGGAAATAATGAAAGTCAGAGATTTCAAAAAAACGGCCGCTCCAAAATAACGTTTATGTTTAAAAGTTTGGAAGATTTTTTGAGTGAATAAAAAGTCCACACCTCAACCCCTATATTCATTGTCATAGATTTAGACCGGTTTTATCAATTTAGATCAGTAATCCTTAAAAACTTCCCTCAAAATTATTAAGGACTAAAATAAATGATCCAATTTTAACAAAGCAGACCTACAGACCTTTATATACAGGCCTTAATAAATGAGCTCTTAAACTAAGAGCATCACTCTCGCCATGAGAGAGAAATAAAGCTCTGATACCCATCAAAAATTTCTTAGCGAAGATAAATTCCTCCCCCTTAAAAATCAAGGATACATCTCCAAAACACTAAATTTACCCACATCAAGCAATAATTACTTTTAAATGACAAATAAGAAGAAATTCAGTCAAATTAGAAATAAACAATTAAGAAAACACAGCTCATTACCACTACGAACCAAATGTGCCTCATAAACCAACAAACTCTCCCCAAAAACCAATAAATTTAGAATTTAATCACTTTATTGCCATAAATTTGGATTTTAGAGGCCCTTTAACACTCTGGAATATATATTTTTTTGCAAAAACAATGGCTGAAACAGCTGTTTTATGAACATATATGCCATCAAAACTGTATTCAGGCTTGCAGTCATGAATAACTATGCATATCTTATGACCCAGCACCTGAGTCTTTTAAGAGCTCTTGTTAAAGTTATAAGCGGCATATTTTTATGTAATATTTTTGCAAAGACAATGAATGCCCATAAAAGCAATTGAAAGTGAATATCTTTTGCTTATGCTTTAAACGAAAAGAACTCAAACTATAATATGTTCAAGTGACTGAATATAAGATCTAGATATATTAAAGGCTTTTAGGAATGCGCCCATAGCGATGAGAAAGACGTCTCAAGACAAATGAGATGTCATTATCATCAAGGTCGAAAAACTGTAACAAACGAAACTTAAACAAACGAGTTAGAGTACAACAAATTTTAACATAAGCGATAAAACGCTCAAACTTCCTTTAAAGAAGATGATTTCATTTCAAATTTTAAAGTGAATTCTAATCTTCAAGCTCAAATGGTGACAACAATTGTAATAACGATTGCGGTTAAAACATTTAGAGAAAACTTAAAAGTGATTTTTTTGAGCCAATCGTCTTAAACGAAACCCAAAATTTTAAAACAACATTTAGTGGAAACGCAGAACAAAAAGAAAAGCTCAAACCTGAGCAAAACCTTTTAAAAGCTCTCTTAAAAACTAGACAAGTGAGCAACGTTCAAACGAATAAACTTTAAACAAACTAAACAAGGTCATTAATTTGCAATCATCTTTCTAAACGAAATTTTCCATTAAAATTTGAGGAAGATACAAGCGATATTTAGGCTCGCTTAATCAATCGTTCAAAAGACAACAGCAATAGACCAAACAGTAAATTGAAATATTAATTTTTCCAGCTCTGAAAACATTCAAACTGGAACCCAAAATCAGCGATCGTTAATTTTAATGATCATAGAATTTAACAATCAACTAAGTATTTGGACAAATTTGTAAACCTATGAACTTCGAGCAAAGAGCAACATCAACAAAACATCCCGTGATGTTAAGAAGACAAAAAATTTCATTTGTCTCTGATCGTTCTGCTTGTGCTCATTTCATCACTACAGCTCCAAATACTTATCGAACATCTCAGGCGAGGTTCGCCATCCCCTTTGCTCAATTAAAGCAAGAGAGCGGTGCAAACCCCCTGACTAGGAATTATATCAATGGCAAACAAAATGCTTATCGATGCCGCACACCCAGAAGAAACTCGGGTGGTGGTTTTACGGGGAGACCGTGTTGAGGAATTTGACTTTGAGTCAGCTCTAAGAAAACAACTAAGAGGTAACATTTACCTCGCAAAAGTAACAAGAGTAGAACCGTCTCTCCAAGCCGCCTTTGTGGACTATGGAGGAAACCGTCACGGCTTCCTTGCCTTTAACGAAATCCATCCAGATTATTACCAGCTTCCAAAAGCTGATAGAGAAGCTTTGCTTGAAGTTGAGGCTGAAGAAGCTCGCCAAGCAGCCAAAAGAGAAGCCGAAGCTGAAAATGCACGCCTCTCTTCAGAGGAAGAAACATCAACCGAGGATGATGAAACAGCTTCAACCGATGAAAATGGAGCTGATATCGAAAGTGTGGATGAAGCACCCGATGAAGTCATCACACTCGATGCGAATAGTGACACAACAATTTCTGAAACATCCGAAGATGAAGCGGACGACAGCGAGAATGATGACGAAGTAGAATCTGTTGGCTCAGAAGACGCCTTGGAAGAACTACCAGAGCGCCAAGCCATTCGCCGCAAAAATTACAAAATCCAAGAAGTTATCAAACGCAGACAAATCATTCTTGTCCAAGTGGTAAAAGAAGAGCGTGGTAATAAAGGCGCAGCGTTAACAACTTATCTGTCTCTTGCAGGCCGCTACACCGTTTTAATGCCAAACACAGCCCGTGGTGGTGGCATTTCAAGAAAAATCGCCAACCCATCAGATCGAAAACGCCTTCGCAAAATTGTCGCCGAATTAGAAGTGCCTGAAGGCATGGGGCTAATTGTGCGCACAGCTGGCGCCTCTCGCACAAAAGCTGAACTAAAACGAGACTTTGAATATCTCTTAAGACTTTGGGAAAATGTAAGAGATCACACCCTTCAGTCATCAGCTCCTAATTTGGTTTATGAAGAAGGTAATCTCATAAAACGGTCTATCCGTGACCTCTATTCAAAAGAAGTTGAGGAAGTACTCGTTGCTGGTGAGGATGAATACCGCGAAGCAAAAGACTTCATGCGCATGCTCATGCCAAGCCACGCGAAAAACGTTCAACCTTATAAAGAAAGCGAACCGCTTTTTACAAAATATAAGATTGAGTCACAGCTAAACGCAATGTACAGCCCTTATGTCACTTTGCCATCTGGCGGCTATATTGTAATTAACCAAACTGAAGCCCTCGTCTCCATTGACGTGAACTCGGGCCGTTCCACCAAGGAACATTCTATTGAGGAAACTGCCCTCAATACCAACCTTGAAGCAGCCACTGAAATTTCACGCCAATTGCGTTTAAGAGATCTTGCAGGCCTTGTTGTTATCGACTTCATCGATATGGAAGAAAGACGCAACAATCGGGCTGTTGAGCGCCGCATCAAAGAATGTTTGCGTCATGACCGAGCTCGCATTCAAGTTGGTCGCATCTCTCATTTTGGTCTTCTTGAAATGTCGCGCCAGCGCTTAAGAACTGGCGTTCTTGAAGGCTCAACAAGTCCATGTCCTCATTGTCAAGGCACAGGCATGATCCGCTCAACAGAGTCAATGGCCCTCACAATTCTACGAGCTCTAGAAGATCGCCTCTTGACCCAGCGCCATTCGGTTGATTTGGCTTGTAATACCAATGTTGATGTCGCTCTTTATATTCTCAACAATAAGAGAAATTATGTAAACGACATTGAACGTCGCTATGGCGTAAACATTGCCATTAATGCAAGCTCAGACTTAGAAGGCGTAAGCTACACCATTGAACAAATGCGCCGTGATAATAACGCGTCGAATGAGCCATCAGTTGTTCAAATGGATTGGGCCCACAAATCAACAGACAACGAGCTTACTCAAAATGATCGCGGCTCAAGAGATGATAATTCTGAACAAGAAGGCAAGTCACGCCGCCGCCGCCGCCGCCGTGGCGGGCAAGCCGCTCGTAGAGCTCGCTCTAACGAAGAACAAAATCGCGATGAAAATGAAATTACAAATGAAACAACGGCTGATGAAGGTCAGCTAAGTTCAAGCGAAGATCAAACAGAAGTTGAAGCACGTGATGCAGATGCCTTAGGTGAAGAAGAAGGCAGAGCGCGCCGTCCAAGACGCCGTGGCAAACGTGGTGGTCGCCGCCGTGGCAATAGAGCCAACCGCGACGCAAATTCAGAAAATCAAGATGGTGAAACAAACAACCAAGACCAATCAAATTCTGAAGAAAACAATGGTCGTGAAGAAAGAAATGAAACTATTTCTGAAAACGAAACTGTAGCGACAAGTTCAAATGACAATGATCCAGCTGTTGGCGATGAACAAAACCAAGCTGAAGCAAAACCAAGGCGCTCACCGAGACGCCAACGCAGACGCCCGAATAGAACTGATCGCTCAAGAGAAGCTAAAGCTGAAGACAACCCTGTTGAGGAAACTTCAAAAGAAGTAAGAAAACCAACAGAAACCGTTACAGAAACGCATGAAAAACAAGAAAGTTCAGACATAACCTCTGACGCCCCAAAACCAGCGCCCAAGCAAGGCTATTGGTCAAAAGCGCGTCAAAAAAAATCTGAAGAAGAAAACGGATCTGAAACAACTGCAGAGAAAAAAACAAGAGCACCAAGACGCAGGCAATCAAGTGCTCCCAAAAATAAAACAGAAACTACAAATGCAGAAGTTAAAGATAAACCAATAAAAACGTCTTCAGAAAAAAGCTCTTCAAGTGAAGAACCAAAGATTGACCCGAAAAGCCTGGTCGCTTCAAAACAAAAAGAGGAAACCACAAACCCAACTCCAAAACGAGGCTGGTGGCAAAAATCAAATGGCTAAAAAGATTTGATAAGCTAAATGAAAAAAGCCCCTTCTTAAGTTTAAGAAGGGGCTTTTTTAATGTTTTTCACAAAATCAAAACAAATGAGAAAAACAACCAAAGCTTTAAAACTTCGCATCTTTTAAACGCTTCACTGCTTCAACAACATCTCTCTCAGTTCCAGCATAAGAAAAGCGCAACATATGGTTCCCATCAACTCGGTCAAAATCTAACCCTGAAGAAGCGGCAATACCATGCGTGCGCAAGAGATGCTTGGAAAACTCAAGACTATCATCTGTAAACGCACTCACATCAACATAAACGTAAAACGCACCACCAGGCGGGGCAAAACGCTCAAATCCTGCCTCAATCAATCCATTCGTTAAAATTTCACGGTTTTTAGAATATTGATTTTTCAAACCTTCAAGCTCGCCCAAAGCGTCAAACGCAACGGTAGCAGCTATTTGTGATAAGGCCGGCGCTGATATGAACAAATGTTGATTGAGCTTTTCCATACGCCGCACAAGTGATTTTGGCACAACCATCCATCCAATACGCCATCCCGTCATAGAGTAATATTTAGAAAAGCTATTTAAAATAATCACCTGCGGCTCTGAAGCTTCACAAGCAAAACTTTGCAAATCAGGGCTTTGTAAAAAAGAAAGAGCCGTGTCTGCGGGGCGTTTATAAGTCAGTCCATGATAAATCTCATCAGAGAAAAACCAAATGCCTTTCTCTTTAGCCAAATCAACCAAAGAGCCTAACCGGCTCCTATCAAAAACAACGCCTGTTGGGTTCGCAGGGCTTGCCAATAAAATCGCTTTCACATCATGTTGTTCAATTGCTTCAGAAATTTCTCCAACTGTCGGCATCCACTCATTATGAAAACCAACAGGCACTTCAACAGGAATAAGATCAAGCGCTTTTAAAATTTCCCGATAACACGGATAACCAGGGCGTGTAATTAACACATGGTCTCCAGCATCCAATGTCGCTAAAAATGAGAGCAAAAAACCAGCTGAAGATCCGGTGGTAATAATAACCTGGTTCGCATCAATAGAAACACCATAAGTCTCTTTATAATGAAGCGCGATGCGCTCGCGTAAAGGCAACTGGCCTAAAGCCTCAGTGTAACCGATTAACTCTTCATCAAGTGCCTGTTTCGCGCGCTCACGCACCAAAAGAGGCGCAGGTGTCCCAGGTTGACCCACCTCCATATGGCAAATAGAAGCCCCTTTTCGCTCCAACTCCCCCGCTTCTCGCATCACATCCATCGCAAGAAACGCTTCAATTTTTCCACGTTGAGATAAAGAAATCACGTCACGGCTCCTTGAAAAACACATCAACAATGATGAAAAATCAGCAGGATCCACAATGAGACCCCTTTTTGCCTTCTTATTGTCATGAAAAATAACCAAGCTATCACAGTCGAAAAAAAGACAGAACTCTTAAGTTCACAATAATTTTAAGCGATTACCTCAGCATTATTGAGCTAAACTAACCTAGTTTTTCGTAAAATTTAAAAAGCTTAAACTCTTTGAATAACAAACATAAAGCTCTATATATTATTGATTACAGATATGTTTAGATATGAGCTTAAACAGCCCGTTTGATTAAAAGTCCTGTGTAATTAAAGATAGCTATTGAACAACCACGATTATGTTAATCGGAAAATTTGAAAAAGTGATACACAAAATGAAGCAATCTTGCGCTACACAAGCGCCCGCTCAAAAGGCCTCATCTGTAAATTTTTCAGTTCAATTAAAGACGCTCTATCTATCATTTATTGCTCTGTTTTTTATTACGCTGTCTTCAGCCATCTTAACACCAAACCAAGCAGAAGCTCGTGGCATCATTAGAGACGCTGAAACAGAAAACCTTATCAGAGACTATGGCCTTCCTATTTTCAGAGCCGCTGGTCTTAGCTCACAAAACATCTCAATCCATATTATCAATGACAAAAACTTCAACGCCTTTGTTGTTGATGGGCGCAATATGTTCATCAATATGGGCGCGATCATGCAAGCGCAAACCCCTAATCAAATCATCGGCGTTATGGCCCATGAAGCAGGACACATTGCAGGTGGTCACCTCTCACGCTTAAGAGCCCATGCTGCAAAAGCTCAAACTCTAGACCTGATGTTAAAAATTCTTGGCGGCGCCCTCTTAATTGCTGGTGGCGCTGGTGGCAATGCAGATCTTGGTAAAGTTGGTCAAGGCGTGTTCACCGGGAGCTCCCAGCAAACATTCCGCTCAATCAATCAATATAGACAAACAGAAGAATACGCAGCCGACCAAGCCGCCTTTACCTATCTAACCCGGACGAAACAATCTGCAAAAGGTATGCTCGAGACCTTTGAATATTTCGCAAGCCAAGCAATCGGTACTTTAAAATATAGTGACCCTTATGTTCGCAGTCACCCACTTCCTCGCCAACGGATCAACCAACTCCGCCAAAAAGCTGAGCGCAGCCCCTATTTTAATAAAAAAGATAGCCCTGCCCTCGTGCTAAGGCACAATATGGTACGAGCAAAACTATACGCCTTCACAACAAACCCAACTTTTGTCTTTAACCGCTACAAGAGAAATAACAGATCTTTGCCTGCAAGATACGCCAGAGCGATAGCCACTTTTAAAAGCCGAGGGGTCAAACCTTTCTTACCCCAAATCAATGCCCTTTTAAGAGAATATCCAAACAATCCCTATTTCCATGAATTAAAAGGGCAATTCTTACTCGAATCCGGCAATGCAAAAGCTGCAATAGCACCACTTGAAAAATCAATCAGCCTTGATCCGCGAAACGCTATCATTCGCCTCATGCTAGCTCAAGCCATGTCGCAAATCCCAGGCAAAGCTTATACAAACAAAATCATCACTCACCTTAAAAAAGCATTGGTAAAAGAAAAACGCTCCCCAATCGGTTATCGTTTATTAGCCAGTGCTTATGCTAAGAAAAACAATATTGCCTATGCTGAACTTGCCTCAGCCCAAGCTTATTTCTTTGAAGGCAAGTTAGCCTTAGCCAAAAACCAAGCCAATAGAGCTAAAAGAAAATTGAAAAAAGGCAGTCCACAATGGATCCAAGCCGATGACATCACGTCATTTCAACCAAGAAGATAAATGATGAAATGAACCTTTTTCATCGTCAAAACGACTTATAAAAGACAGATCACAAGAATAAAGGTAAACCGGAGACAACAATGAACCTTCACTCACTTAAAAAAATCGGCGCTGCGGCGATTATTACGAGCTTAGCCTTCACAAGCTCACTTTCATTATCAGCAAATGCGAAAACATTTGATGATGCAGATAAAACCGCCATTCAAAAAATCGTTAAAGACTATCTTTTGAAAAACCCGGAAGTCATTCGTGAAGCCTTAATCGAGCTAGAACGCCGCACTGCTGAAGCTGAAAAAAACAAACAGAAAAAACTCCTTGCTGAAAATCAAGAGCTTCTAACAAATGAGAAATACGCGCACATCGCTGGCAATAAAAATGGTGACATCACAGTTGTCGAGTTTTTCGATTATAACTGCCCCTATTGCCGCCAAGCCCTCACAGACATTATGAAACTTATGGAAGCAGATAAAAACGTACGTGTCGTGCTAAAAGAATACCCAATTCTTGGAAAAGCCTCAACCACAGCTGCCATGGCCGCGTTAGCATCTCGCAAACAAGGAAAATATATGGAATTCCACACAGCTCTTCTTTCTGCAAAAGGGCGCATTAACGATGAGCAAATCACAAAAATTGCCAAGTCAGTCGGCCTTGATGTTGAAAAACTGAAAAAGGATATGAAATCAGCTGATGTGATTGAAGCCCATAAAAAGAATATGGAAGTTGGCCATAAACTCGGCATTAACGGCACACCAACATTCATCTTCAATGATCAAGTAATCCCACAAGTTCTTCCGTTCGAAGCGATGAAACAACTCGTTGCAAGAATAAGAAAAGCCAGCTGATCGGCTTACCAAACCAATATTTTTCAAAAAGGGTCATTTTTTATGGCCCTTTTTTATGAATTGAGCAAAATTCCCTTCAAAACTTGAATATTCCCAAGAGACCCACTAAAAGAGGAAAACCAAAATAAAAAGAGCCACAAAACGGCCTTTTTAACAAACATAAAGATATATCAGTTATGTCAAAACCAATTTATGTTCTCAGTGGACCAAATTTGAATATGCTGGGTAAAAGAGAGCCAGAAATTTACGGCTCTCAAACACTGGAAGATATCCATAATTCCCTGAAAGAAAAAGCAACTTTGCGTCAAATTGATGTAAATTGCTTTCAATCTAATCATGAGGGGCAATTAGTGGATCTCATTCAAGAAGCTGGGGAAAAAGCATCAGGGTTAATTATTAACGCTGGCGCTCTAACTCACACTTCTGTTGCTCTTGCAGATGCCATCAGGGCCATTGACATCCCTGCAATAGAAGTCCACATGTCTAATGTTTACCAAAGGGAAGATTTTAGGCATCATTCCTATTTATCTCCGGTGGTAATTGGTCTAATTTGTGGGTTTGGTTCTCAATCTTATGAATTAGCGCTTGATGTTCTTTTAAGAGATGAGAAGAAATAAGAAATGTAAATTTAAGAGTGATGGGACATTAAGGTTGCTTTGCGGATGCTTTGTGAGCATATGAAGCAAAAAAAAGAGTAACCTGAAGGAACTACAAATGTGACGGTTACTTTTGCGGATGTTTTGTAGGCATCAGGAGCACAAAAAAGGGTAACCTGAAGGAACAAAAAAACATACGTGAGTGAAATAACTTAAAAACACAATTTGCTCTCAAAAATTAATCATTAATCCGAGCAATCGGTGTAGCGCACCCTATAAAATGTGTTAAATATAGGGTTTGATGTAGGTGTCATGGCAGAGAAGAAAAAATTGAATCAAAAACAAATAATTCGTGATTTGGCTGAACTATTAGAAGAAACCGGCCTGAGTGAAATCGAAATTGAACAAAAAGACCTAAGAGTTCGTGTCTGCAAAGCGCAAACAACCGTTGCCGCAGTCGCCCCTGTTCAACAAGCAGTAGCTACTCCCCCTATTGCAGCTCCAGTTGCAACACCACCAGCAACAGCTGCAAAATCATCATCAGATAGTGTTTTGACGTCCCCTATGGTTGGAACGGCTTACAGAGCCCCAGAGCCAGGCGCAGCTCTTTTTGTTGATGTTGGCACCAAAGTAACTCAGGGACAAACTCTGCTCATTGTTGAAGCAATGAAAACAATGAACCACATCCCGGCTCACAAAACCGGTACTGTAACTGAAATCATGGTAGAAGATGGCCAACCAGTTGAGTTTGGCGAACCATTGATGGTTATTGAGTAAAGGCATCAGCGCAGCATATGTTCGATAAAATATTAATAGCAAATCGCGGTGAAATTGCGCTCAGAATTCTAAGGGCCTGTAAAGAATTAGGGATCGCTACTGTTGCCATTCACTCAACAGCAGATGAAGATGCCATGCATGTTCGCTTAGCTGACGAAAGTGTATGTATCGGCCCCCCTGCAGCAAACTTAAGTTATTTAAATATTCCAGAAATTATGGCCGCTTGTGAAGTCACTGGCGCAAATGCCGTTCACCCTGGTTATGGTTTTTTATCTGAAAATGCACGCTTTGCCGAAATTTTAGAAGATCATGACATCACCTTCATCGGCCCAACAGCGGAACATATCCGGCTCATGGGCGATAAAATCACAGCGAAAGACACCGTTAAAAAGCTCGGTATTCCTGTTGTTCCAGGCTCAGATGGTGCGGTTAAGTCTCTTGATGAAGCTAAAAAAATTGCCAAAGAAATCGGTTATCCGGTTCTCTTAAAAGCTGCCGCCGGTGGTGGTGGCCGCGGCATGAAAGTAGCTGAAACTGAAGATGACCTATCAGTTGCTCTTTCAACCGCCAAAGCAGAGTCAAAAGCAGCCTTTGGTGATGACACCATGTATATGGAAAAATATCTCGGCAAACCCCGTCACATTGAAGTGCAAGTCATTGGTGATGGTAGAGGGCATGGTGTCCACTTAGGTGAGCGAGATTGCTCTCTCCAGCGCCGCCACCAAAAAGTGTGGGAAGAAGCTCCATCCCCAGCGCTTAACGCCGAAGAACGCGAAAAAATCGGCAACATCGTTGCCAAAGCCATTGGAGATCTTGGCTATCGCGGCGCAGGCACAATTGAATTTCTTTATGAAAATGGCGAGTTCTATTTCATTGAAATGAACACCCGCCTCCAGGTTGAGCACCCCGTTACAGAAATGATCACCGGCCTAGATTTGGTCATTGAGCAAATTCGTGTTGCTGGCGGCGCACCTTTAAGTTTCAAACAAGAAGACATCAATCTGCGTGGTCACGCCATTGAATGCCGGATTAACGCGGAAAACGCCCGTACATTCATGCCAAGCCCAGGTAAAATCAACTATTTCCACCCTCCAGGGGGCCTAGGTGTTCGAGTTGATAGTGGCGTTTATCAAGGCTATTCAATTCCACCTTATTATGACAGCCTAATTGGCAAACTCATCGTCCATGGTAAAACGCGCAACGAATGCATGATGCGCTTGAGAAGAGCTTTAAGTGAATTCGTCATAGATGGCATCGACACAACAATCCCACTCTTTGTTGATCTACTTAACGAGCCGGACATCGTCAACGGCGCCTACGACATTCACTGGCTAGAAAAATATCTAGAAAAACCAGCAAAATAACAAAAAAGCACCAAACAAATTAAGTTTGGTGCTTTTTTGTTTGTTTTTCATCAAGATAAATAATTTTATAATAGCAAAGCTAGGCAAATTCTGATTGTTTCATCTCCGCTCTCGCTTGAATAATAATTTGAATGGCTGAACTTAAAAATAAACTAGCCATCAATCCGGCAACTATTAAATCTGGCCAGCCCGTTGCCGTTCCCCAAACCCCAAGAGCCGCCAGCATCACCGCAATATTCCCAATAGCGTCATTGCGAGAGCAAAGCCAAACAGAGCGCACATTCGCATCTCCGTCTTTATAGCGAACTAGGAGTAAAACACTGGCCAAATTCGCTAAAAGCGCGAGCAGCCCAATCATTCCCATCGTCTCTGCCACCGGCACACCAAGATAAAACACCCGGTAAACCGTCGAAGCAAAAACCCAAATTCCCATCATCAATAGGCTGATACCTTTAAAAAGGGCCACTTTCGCTCTCAAGTGAAGTGACTGCCCAATAACGGCTAATGACAAACCATAAGTAATCGCATCACCAAAAAAATCTAAAGCGTCTGCTTGTAAAGCTTGAGATTGCGCCTTAATACCAGCCACCATCTCAACAACAAACATCGCTGCATTCAACGAAATTACAATCCATAATATACGCTTATAAGCCTCTGACACCCCATCAAATGATTTATTGTTACAACCACATCCACCAACCATGACAACTCCTTTTTTTTATGTCATAGTCTCAAGCCTAGTACCTCTAGTTACTAGAGCTTCAAGTGAAAAGTTTAGAAAGTTGGACCATGCTGACAATCGGTGACTTATCAACCAAAACCAAAGTGAAAATCCCCACCATTCGGTATTATGAAGAAAAGGGTTTATTGCCCTTGCCAGAGAGAACAGAAGGCAACCAAAGGCGTTATACAAAAGATAGCCTTGAGCAACTCTCTTTCATCAAACATGCAAGAGATCTTGGTCTTCCAATAGAGCAAATCAAAGAACTAATAGAATTAAAAACCAAGCCAGATCAATCATGTAGTGAAATTGACGCCATTGTCATCCGGCATCTCATGACGATAAAGTCAAAGATAAAAAAATTAAAACAGCTAGAAAAAGAACTCAGCCGAATATCAAAATCCTGCAAAGGTGAAAATGTGAAAGATTGCAATGTTATCCGCTCTTTAGCAGATCATAGCTTATGCGGCGGGGATCATTAATACCCTTCATTTTTAGCCATTTAAAAATAAAGATAATTGGGTTTACACACCCAACAACCTTTTAAAACCCACAAATCAGAGTTATCATAACAGCTATGAAATCTGATAACATGAACATCCAAATTGACATCACACCAGAGGTGCTTTTAAAGGCATATTCTTGCGGAATTTTCCCCATGGCCGAAGCCGCAGATGATGATGAACTCTTTTGGATTGAACCTAAACATCGCGGTATCATCCCCTTTGAGCATTTTCATGTTCCAAAAAGTTTAGCCAAAATCATTCGCAAACAAGTTTTTGAAGTGAGAATAGACACTGATTTTCAAGGCGTACTTGATGGATGCGCCGCGCCGCGGCCTGATAGACCAAGCACCTGGATTAATTCCAGAATTAGGGAACTATACACAGACCTCTTTGAAATGGGCCATTGCCACACGGTCGAAGTTTATAAAGATAATGTGCTTGTAGGCGGGCTTTACGGCGTTGAACTCAACGCAGCCTTTTTTGGTGAAAGCATGTTCTCTTATGTCAGCAATGCCAGCAAAGTCGCTCTTGTTTATTTAGTCGCACGCCTAAAATATGGCGGTTTCACCTTACTCGACACTCAATTTGTCACAGATCATTTAGAGACATTCGGCGCAATCGAAGTCACGCGCGATCAGTTTCAGCGCCGTCTTGAGCGCACACGTGTGCGCCGACGTTGTAATTTTTCTGGCTTAGATACAGCCACACCGCCCACTGGCATCTTACAGCTGGTTAGCCAAACATCATAAACAGGGTGCTCCACCGCATGAATTCCCGGGTTTTCAGCAAATACCCAACCAGAGAATAACTTCGCTTGGGTTCCATCAAGCTTGCGCTCATTCACCTCAATAAAGGAGGTCGTCGATGGCGCTTCAGTGGCAGGCGTTGTGTTACAAACTCGCGGCTTAATCGTCAGTGCACCAAATTTTTGTTCACCATCAATAGGAATTTCCAAATGCGAAATCCGCGCTGTTACCTTGTTGAGCGCAGCAAAAACCGCAACTTTATTCTTAATCTGCCGTGCTTCAACATCTGCTACGAGAGAAAAAGAACCAATGAAAGCAAATCCACCAACAAATAAGCCAATCAGTTGAGAAAATTTATTTATTTGCATATTAACTTTCATAATTTCTTCCAAAACAAAGCTAAGCCATCATATATTTTTGAAACTGAAACATATTGACGGCCAATTTACGGCACTCATCAAATAAACCTTTGAAATCAGACTGTCCAGAGCAATCACGGCATCAATCACTTTAAAATTGCGATGTAACAGCCACAATCATCTAGCTGAAACAAAAAATCCCTCAAGTCAGAGAACTTGAAGGATCTTCCAAATCAAAATTGCAATTTTGCAAATTCAGTTTTAAAAGGATCTGCAATAAAAGTAACGCATTTACCCATTGCTCCGCTCAGGCTTCCAAGCCTCATATTCTTGAGCAACAGGCTGCCCTTGGTCACGCTCTTCAGCATTTGGACGATAGCGTAAATCTGTACCTGTATAATTAGGACGATGATTAGCCTCAAACGGGCGCGCTTTATAATCACTCTCACTTGGCACAACATCTGTTTTGTAATGCATCCAACCATGCCAACCAGATGGAATTAAAGAAGCTTCAGCCAACCGATCATAAACAACCCAGCGCCGTGGCCTACCAAGCGGCCCAACACCACGTGCTTGTTCATAATACTTATTCCCAAGTTCATCTTCCCCAACATAACGGCCATTTTTCCAAAGAGTAAATCGGTGCCCGATTGTATTCCCAGTCCACCAGCCAAAAAGTTCAGAAAAAAGTCCCATTGAAAGCCTCTTTATATCGAGTAAGTCTTAGTAAGATGAAATCTAAGGTGTAATAACCATAGAAGCGTAATAACCACAGAAAACCACAAAAAGTCAAAACTTAACCCAGATTCGAATGTCACTATCGCAAGTCTGCTATTTAAAGTAAATCCCTCAAGCCCCTAAAAACCCGCGATGAATTGTTCCATATAAATAAAATACCAATACAGATGCATTAAAAGTATTTTGAAGCGCAACAATGGCTATCAAAGGTAAGAAACAGAATAGGCATCTAATCTCATAACCATTGTCACGATGAAGGAGCTCAGCCTTGATCCGATTGCGAGTGGGCAACTGAAGGGCAAAAAAGGCTGAGGGACATGGCGAAGCGCCAGTGTAGCCCGGCGCATTGCGCCGCACCTCGTAGGCCTGCCGCCTAAGCGGCAGAATAGCCGTGAGAGAGAATAAAGCGGATGTATCGTGGGCATCTGAAGCACCAATACTAAAAAAACTCCAAAAACACCATATTTTGTAGTGTGACATATTCCGTCACACACTCTGAAGTAGAATCAGATAAGGTAATCTGTGGTTAAGTTAAAAAAATGTGGGCAAAAATTTATGCAATTTCTCCATTTTAACAGCAATAATATGCTGATTAATCTGGGGATTACCCTTAAAAAAAACCTTAAATTCTATAATTCAGGCTTTTTCCCTGACCTTTCACCAACTTTTCCCCAATTTGCTCACAATTTATCTATATTATGGGGGTGTAAAATAAAAACACACAATATCTTGACGAAAGAAGCCCGAGTCACTTAAGTTCAATTGCAAGTGAGGGGGCATAATCAAACGCTCGCATAAAGCCGTAGTTGAAACATTATTACTTTTGTCGACTGTTCTAAATTTTGACAAAAAACAGATAATCAAAATTACAAAATACGAGTGATGCCATTTCAAAATAATAAAGTTCTATAAATACAAAACTTAAGTCAAGTACGGCCTAACAGCCGATTTTAGTGAAAATAAACTTTTGAAATAACGGGGAAAGCGACAACCAATCATGAATTTGCTCAATCGTAAGTGAAAGAGCAAAGCTTGGTTAGTTGAGCTTAATTTTCTCTGAAGGGGAAGTTGTGTGGAAATGAACCTTTTTAGAGAGCAAAACAAACATTTTTAACAACCTAAAGATCACGCATCTAACAATCATCTGTGGCCAGTAATTAAAGATACAGATGCGTGAGTTTTAACGAAGAACTTGAGGGACCATTAAACATGCGGATTACTCGGCGCTTTACCAAAGATAACCAATCTCCATATGATACAATAGAATTTCGCAACGCAACCAGTGAAATTCGCAATCCAGATGGCTCAACTGTATTTGAATTAAAAGATTTTAAAGTCCCGGCTCATTGGTCAGCCGTTGCTTGCGATATCATCGCGCAAAAATATTTCAGAAAAGCAGGTGTACCAGCTCATTTAAAACCAGTTGAAGAAAACACTGTTCCATCATGGTTATGGCGCCAAGTCCCAGATGAAGAAGCACTAAGTGAACTTCCTGAAGAAGAACGCTTTTCCGGCGAAACAGATTCAACACAAGTCTTCAACCGCCTTGCAGGCACATGGACATATTGGGGCTGGAAAGGTGGCTACTTCACCACCGAACAAGATGCACAAGTCTTCTATGATGAAATGCGTTACATGCTAGCCATGCAAATGGCAGCGCCAAACAGCCCACAATGGTTCAACACTGGCCTTCACTGGGCCTATGGCATTGACGGTCCTGGTCAAGGTCACTTCTATGTGGACTATAAAACCGGCAAATTGACTTCGTCTCAATCCGCATACGAACACCCTCAACCACACGCTTGTTTCATTCAGTCAGTGAAAGATGACTTAGTAAATGAAAACGGCATTATGGATCTATGGACCCGCGAAGCCCGCCTCTTTAAATATGGCTCTGGCACTGGCTCAAACTTCTCTGATGTCCGCGGCTGTGACGAACCATTATCTGGTGGCGGCAAATCATCAGGTCTCATGAGCTTCTTGCGCATTGGTGACAGAGCAGCAGGTCCCATCAAATCTGGCGGCACAACAAGACGCGCTGCTAAAATGGTGGTGATTGATATTGACCACCCGGATATTGAAAAATTCATCAATTGGAAAGTTACTGAAGAGCAAAAAGTTGCTGCTCTTGTTACTGGCTCTAAAATCTGTAGCAAACACCTCAAAACAATTTTTAAAGCATGTGTAAATTGCTCTTCAGATGATGACAGCTGCTTTGATCCGAAGAAAAACCCAGCGCTCAAGCGCGAAATTAAAGCAGCACGCCAATTGCTCGTGCCAGATAATT
>JAEPQF010000010.1:12654-20227 GCA_017640685.1 Hyphomicrobiales bacterium | reverse complement strand
ACACATACGACACTGACTGGGATTCAGAAGCTTACTCAACTGTTTCAGGGCAAAACTCAAACAACTCTGTTCGTGTAACAGACAGTTTCTTGAAAGCTGTTGAAGCCGGAAGAGATTGGGACCTAAAGGGAAGAACAACAGGTGAAACTGTTAAAACCTTAAACGCAGCTGAGCTTTGGGACAAAGTGGGCTTTGCCGCTTGGAGTTGTGCTGATCCTGGCATCCAGTTCCACACGACAATTAATGATTGGCACACTTGCCCAAAATCAGGTCCAATTCGTGCATCAAACCCTTGTTCAGAATATATGTTCCTTGATGACACAGCCTGTAACCTAGCCTCTTTGAACCTCATGCAATTTCTCACTGGTGAAGAGGGAAGCAAAAAGTTTGATATTGATGGCTTCGAACATGCTGTTCGCCTCTGGACAATGGTGCTCGAAATCTCTGTAACCATGGCTCAATTCCCATCGAAAGAAATTGCAACTCTTTCATATCGTTATAGAACCTTGGGACTTGGCTTTGCCAATATCGGCGGTCTACTCATGGCATCTGGCCTAGCGTACGACTCAGATGAAGGGCGTGCTTATTGCGGTGCGATCTCAGCTCTTATGACAGGCATGTCATACGCGACTTCAGCTGAAATGGCCAAAGAGCTCGGTGCATTTGAAGGTTATGAAGATAACTCAACAGACATGCTCCGCGTTATGCGCAACCACAGAAGAGCGGCTTACGGCCATGCTGACGGGTATAAAAACCTCTCTGTAAACCCTGTGCCACTTGATCATAAGTCATGCCCAGATAATAAACTGGTTGATCATGCCTGCAGAGCTTGGGACAAAGCCCTTGAAGGCGGCCAGGAACATGGCTTTAGAAATGCTCAAGCAACCGTTGTTGCCCCTACCGGCACAATCGGCCTGGTGATGGATTGTGATACAACCGGCATTGAGCCAGATTTCGCTCTTGTGAAATTTAAAAAGCTCGCTGGCGGTGGTTATTTCAAAATCATCAACCGCACAGTCCCAAGTGCCTTGAAAGGCCTTGGCTATAATGATGAACAACGTGACGCCATCATTAATTATGCAGTTGGTTATGGCACCTTGAAGGAAGCACCGGGCGTTAATCACGAAAGCCTAAAAGCAAAAGGCTTTACAGATGATGTTATTGACACCATTGAAGCAAGCCTTGGCGCAACCTTTGACATTAAGTTTGCTTTTAACAAATGGTCATTAGGTGAAGAATTCTGCACAAAAACGCTCAACATCCCAGCTGAAAAACTGGATGAAGCGGAATTTAACTTACTCTCATTCATCGGTTTCACAGCGAAAGAAATCGAAGATGCCAATGAATATTGCTGCGGTACCATGACATTGGAAGGCGCCCCTCACTTAAAAGATGAGCACCTACCAATCTTTGATTGTGCAAATCCATGTGGTCGCAAAGGCAAGAGATTGCTATCTGTTGAAAGTCACATCCGCATGATGGCAGCAAGTCAGCCGTTCATCTCAGGTGCGATTTCAAAAACAATCAACATGGCCAACTCAGCAACAGTTGAAGATTGTAAAAAATCTTACATGCTCTCTTGGCGTCTGGCTCTAAAAGCCAACGCGCTATATAGAGATGGCTCAAAACTATCGCAACCACTAAATGCGCAAGTCCTCGGCATTGATGATGACGAAGATGAATTGGATGCAGAAATGCTTACATCTCTGCCGCAATCCGAAAAAGCAGCAGTGGCAGCAGAGCGCATTATTGAGCGTGTTGTCGAAAAAGTGAGCGATCAAATTGATCGTGAGAAACTACCTCATCGCCGCAAAGGCTATACACAAAAAGCCAATGTTGGCGGTCACAAGGTTTACCTCAGAACCGGTGAATATGAGGACGGTCGCTTAGGTGAAATTTTCATTGATATGCATAAAGAAGGCGCTGCCTTCCGCTCATTGATGAACAATTTCGCCATCGCAATCTCACTAGGCCTTCAATATGGTGTGCCATTAGAAGAATTCGTTGAAGCTTTCACATTCACCCGCTTTGAACCAGCTGGATTTGTGCAAGGAAATGACTCAATTAAAAACGCAACGTCAATTCTTGACTATATCTTCCGTGAACTCGGCGTCTCATATCTAGGTCGTCATGACTTGGCACATGTTGACCCAAGTGAAATTGGCGCAGTCTCAACTGCCATGGGCCGCGGCGAAGACGAAGATGATAAAGACACAAGTGCCGAGCGCTTCTTAAGTCGTGGTCTTTTAAGAGGCACCTTCAACAAGGCAAAAGTCGTTGAGAAAAAGCGTGATGAAAAACAACAAGCAGGCGCTCAATCCAACACAGTTGCTGAGCTTCAACAAGTTGTTAATTCTGGCTTAAGTGCAGGAGAAACAACTTTAGTTGCCAATGGTGACCCAATCGCTTCAACCCAAACACTCGGCAGCAAAGCTGAACTAATGGCCGAAGCCAGAGTTAAGGGTTATGAAGGCGAAAGCTGCGCAGAATGCGGCAACTTCACCCTCGTTCGCAACGGCACCTGCCTAAAATGCGACACCTGCGGCTCAACAAGCGGTTGTTCATAAAAACTACAGCTTAAGCTGAACAAACAAACGCCCCGGAAACAATTTTTCTGTTTCCGGGGCGTTGTTTTTTAAACTTGTTAAAAAAAAGAACATTTTCTTTCAGAATAAGATGCTCAGCCTTGATCCGATTGCGAAAAGGCAACTGAAGGACAAAAAAGGCTGAGAGACATGGCAATACGCCAGTGCGGTTGTTTGTGGGCAAGCAAAATTTCCGTGAGAAAAACAACTCCAGTTACGAAGAAGGAGCTCAGCCTTGTTCCGGTTGCGAGTGGGCAACTGAAGGACAAAAAAAGCTGAGGGGCATGGGCGTAGCGAAAGCGTAGCCCGGCGCTTAACGCCCCACAGCGCGGTTGCTTGTGGGCAACCTAAAGCACAAACAAAACTTCCGTGAGAGAAAAAACTGTGTACCCTTTTTCCATAGCTTCTCCACAGCCTTTTGATTCCCTCTAGAATCTGTGTATGATTTAACTAAATAAAGCGCGGCACCTTATTAGACCTTAACCTTTAAGCCTTCAATTGAGCCTTTAAAGGTGGAAAGTCTAATAATGAGCTTGAGATTTAAGCAATTAAATCTGAGCTATAAAATTAAAGGGCACTCAAATGGCAATTGATGAACAATTGCAATCACTTGTTTATTTCCTAACAGATCATCTTTTTGCAGCAATTGAGGCAGGTGAACGCATTCGCATGGCCACTTTTACGCAAGAAGAAAATCAAGGAGAGCTCTCTGGTGATGACATCATGCAAGAGTTTGAACAATTGCGTCTATTCATTTCTGATCTCTCTGATTGGGAAGAAGAAATGGTCTCAAAGCTCATTCAAGCCCGTAAATGGAGCAATCATTTACGCGAGCACGACGCCTTTTTTAAGCCATTAATCGGCCTATTTAATAGCGCCACGCACCCATTGTCAGATATAGCCGCCCAAATTAATGACCATCATGATCGTCATTTTGAAGGCGGAGATCACCCTGATTGGTTTATAAATTCACGTGAGATTATCACAGAAAAATCTAGTCACGGCCAAATCCTATCCCTCACAACGGGGCATATGTATCTTGTTGGTGGTCATGTCCGTTTAGGAAACATTACGGAATTAGCAGAAAGCTACCTAAGCGCATTAGAGACAAGGTTTCCACATCTTTGGCTACCTGCAGAAGATGTTCTCATTGAAGCCGAAGCTGAAACAGAAAAAAACATCTCTTTTGAATAACCACCATTTGGATAAGCCACCAAAAATATTTGTTTGTGATACAGAAATTTCCCGATTGCCAGTATGCAACTGAAGGACAGAAATACCTTAATCAAAACTAAGTGGCTTTAGCTCTGTGCTTTCAAGATCTTCTTCAAAATCTTTATTTTCACGCTTAAGTTCAGCGACAAATTCAAGACACACTTGATTAAGCAGATCTTCATCAACACCGCGCAAAACAATCACGGTTCCAACTTTCCCTAATTTAAAATAAGGGTAACTGCCAAGGCTAATCCCTTCATTTTCCTCATCTAGGCGGCCTATTAACTGAGCAACAGTGCTCTCTGGATGTTGCACAACAAAAGTGCGAGACAATAACCGCCGACCAGTGCGCAATTTAGGTGTTACATCATCAAGCATCACTTGCATAATTTTAGGCACCCCTGCCATAACGATCACATTTTCAATCATAAACCCCGGCGCACCAGAAACAGTATTTTTAACCAACTCGCCGCCAACAGGAATGCGCGCCATCAAGCGCCGCCCCTCGCTTAAAACTTCACCAGGATAGCGGGCCTCCATAATCGCAATAGCCTCTTGATTTTCAACCAAATCAACACCAATCGCTTTTGCAACACTTTGCGCCGTTATATCATCATGAGTGGGGCCAATTCCCCCTGTTGTGAAGACATAATCATAAGAACGGCGAAGAATATTAAGCGCCTCAACGATGCGATCTTCCTTATCCGAAACCACACGAACTTCTTCAAGGCGTATACCAACGGCCGTGCAATGCGTCGCTAAATAATTAATATTTTTATCAGTCGTCCGGCCAGATAAAATCTCATCACCAATCACCATAAGAGCGGCAGTCACATCATTCATAACTTTTTCCTTGAATGTCTAAGAAGAAATAACACTGTTAGAAGCTGATCTTTAGTGTATGAATTCAAAAGTGGATACGTCAATATATAGCATAAAAATTCACAAATGACCTTAACCTTAAAAGCACTATAGTAAACCTATGAAATTCCCTAATCCTCTCATCAAAGGCACTTTGATCAAACGCTATAAAAGGTTTCTAGCTGATGTAACGCTTGAAACAGGTGAAGAGATCACAGCTCACTGCGCCAACCCAGGCAGCATGCTTGGCTTAAAAGACCCAGGTTCAACCGTTTGGTTGTCACCAGCGATAAATCCAAAACGAAAACTAAAATATTCATGGGAATTAATTGAAACTAATGATTTTAACAAAAAAACATTAGTTGGCATTAATACAAGTCTCCCCAACAAATTAGCAGAAGAAGCCATTTTAAATGGCACAATTAAAGAACTTCGCGACTATCAAAACTTAAAACGTGAAGTCAAATATGGTGAAAACAGCCGTATTGATATCTTGCTTGATAATCCAGAGATAAATGAACAAAAATGCTATGTTGAGATTAAAAATGTTCATTTACTCAGAGAAAAAAATCTAGCTGAATTCCCCGATAGCGTTACAGCAAGAGGGGCAAAACATTTAAAAGAATTAAGTGATATGGTAAAACAGGGGCACCGCGCGGTGATGTTTTACCTCATCCAAAGAGACGATTGCACAAGTTTTAGCCTTGCTGAAGATATAGACACAGCGTATAAAGACGCCTTTTTAAAAGCAATAGATACCGGCGTTGAGGCCATAGCATATAAGTGCAAACTCACAACAACTGAAATAAAAGTCACCAAACCAGTCAAGATTATTTAAATTTTTTGATTATTATAATAGTGAACAAATAGATAGCTGAAAATTGACTTCATAAGTCCAAATTTAAATGCCAGAATGAGCAAAATTTTAACTAACGGAACAACTTAATGAACAGACACCGTCCAATCATCCCCATTCATAAACCAGCTGATTATGAAGGCATGCGCAAAGCTGGTCAGCTAGCTGCAGCCGCATTGGACATGTTAGTTGAAGAAGCAAAACCAGGTGTCACCACAGCGCACCTAGACAAACTCGCTTTTGAGTTTGCTATGGATAATAATGCGCTACCAGCCACCCTTCATTATCGCGGTTATAAATATTCAATCTGCACATCGATCAATCATGTTGTTTGTCATGGCATGCCAAATAACAAACCTTTGAAAAAAGGCAGCATCCTTAATATTGATGTTACGCTCATACTTGATGGCTGGCATGGCGACACAAGCCGAACAATCCCAATAGGCGACGTGCCCACCAAAGCGGCCAGATTAATGGACATAACCTACAACGCATTATTTAAAGGCATTGAAGTTGTCCGCCCTGGTGCCACAACTGGCGACATTGGCCATGCAATTCAAACTTATGGTGAAAGTGAACGTTGCTCAATCGTCACTGACTTTTGCGGTCATGGACTTGGGCGCCAATTTCACACACCTCCAAATATTTTACATTATGGCAGACCAGGTGAAGGCGTCATCCTCGAAGAAGGCATGTTCTTCACCATTGAACCTATGCTCAATTTAGGGCGTCCAGATGTGAAGGTTTTATCTGATGGCTGGACAGCAGTGACCAAAGATAAATCACTCTCAGCACAATTCGAACATTCAATCGCCGTCACAAAAGATGGCTATGAAATTTTCACACTCTCTCCTGGCGGCTGGCAACATCAATTTAGAGATCGAAAATAAAACACTCATTTGCAACAGTTTAGGTTTAGCGCAGAGAAGTAAGGTTCAAAATGGGTGAATTTAAAGACAGTCAAGGCACCCCACATTATCAAGGGCACAGAACAAGGTTGCGGCAGAGGTTCTTAAAAGCAGGCCCCGATGCAATGCCTGATTATGAGCTCCTCGAAATGATCCTATTTCGCGCCATCCCAAGACGTGATACCAAACCGCTCGCAAAAGAACTCCTCCATAAATTTGGCGATTTCGCTGAAGTTCTCAACGCCTCAGAAGCCAGGTTAAAAGAAGTCAAAGGCGTCGGCGACGCTGTGGTGACTGAAATCAAATTGATCAAGGCAACATCACTGCGCCTTATGCAAGCCAACTTGGAGAAAAAAGAAATTATCGGCTCCTGGTCGGCTATGGTTCGTTATGTTTGCGCAGCCATGGCTCATGAACAAAGAGAACAATTTCGTATCATCTTTTTAGATAAACGAAATCAAGTGATTGCAGATGAAATTCAAGCCGAAGGTACTGTTGATCACACCCCGGTTTATGTAAGAGAAGTCGTCCGCCGCGCCCTTGAAGTTGGCGCGACGGCCATTATTCTTGCTCATAATCATCCATCCGGAGACCCAACTCCCTCAAGAGCTGATATCTCAATGACCAAACAGATCATGGAAGCACTCGATAAAATTGGAATCCTCGTTCATGACCACATCATTGTAGGAAGAGATGGACACGCCAGTTTAAAAGAACTCCAACTCATATAATGCCCCTATTTCCAAAACGCTTTACCTCTTCACCTCTTTAAAATTTTCCCCCTTAAAACAACGTACTGGATTGCCTCTTTCTAAAGTTTTATGCAGATCATAATGCTGTCTTTTCTCATCTTTTTTATTCTGTAAAGACTTTAGAAAAAACACATCCCTCAACTTCTCAATCGCTTTAGCTTTATTCCGATGTTGTGACCGCTCTTCTCGGCAGAGGGCAGAAACACCTGTTGGCAAATGAGTAACCCTCACAGCACTGTCAGTTGTGTTTTGGTGTTGCCCCCCAGGGCCAGAGGCGCGAAAACAATCAAACTTTAAATCTGAGTGATTAAGTTCAATCTTTACAGCTTCTTCCCCTTTAAGAAGGAAAACACCAACAAACCAATTCTGACGTTTATGATTGGAACGAAATGGGCT
>JAEPQF010000010.1:0-12644 GCA_017640685.1 Hyphomicrobiales bacterium | reverse complement strand
AGGACAGCTCCACTTTATTGTCCCAACCCATCGACTAGCAAACAACTCACTTCCCTTTCCCTTAAGAGTGAGAAGAACACAAGACGGATCATCTCTCTCAGAAGCTTCATTCTCAACTGATGAAACCTCTAGATTTGAGAAAAGAGCTTCATTTGAAATTTGCTTCACAATCAAAGCAACAGCACGGCGACATTCAGCTGGCCCAGTGCCACTGCTAATCAAAAGTTTTACGCCCCCCTCCTTCATCTTGTTGCCCTCCTCTTTAAAGATCGTTTTATAGGCCTCTTCGAAGTTTTGTTTGAAAGGGTTTGAGCTTTCTTAAAAGTCAAAAGAGGTTTCAAAGATAAAAGAGGGGTAACCAAGTGAGCCTCAATCAAATCTGTTAAAACGGCTCTTGAATTTTTGTAAGCATTTGGTGCTTCTTCAATCAAAAGCTGTTTGTCTTCACAAACAACATGCCCTCCAAAAGAGGTCCGTTCTAATTTTTGCAATTCAGATTTATTGCGCCCTACTCGCCCTTTCATTGATTTTCTGTCATATTTCCTCCCAGAACCATGTGCCAATGAGAATAAAGACCGCTTCTGAAGATCAACATCTTCAGTCGGTTTGAGAAGATAACTAAGCGCATCCCGCGATCCCGCCAATGGTACAATTGGCAAATCAGCTTTAGCAGCCCCTTTCCGGTGAATAAATTTGTCACCATGTCGCTCAACGAGGTTATGAGCATTATCAGCAATCATTCGGCACGATGTTCGCAAGGCTTCAGCCGCTCGTTTCGCTATAATCTGACGGTTCAACGATGCCCAACAAACAGCCCCATCATGCAAATGAAGATAAACTTCTAGCTCAGTACTATCTGCTCTCAACCCATCAGCAAAACAATGTTCCACCGTTTGAAAAACAGACATACCAAACCCACGAGAGCCTGAATGCACAAATAAAAGCGCTTGCCCTTTATCAATATTTAAGTGCTCTAAAACATAAGGCTCAAACACCTCCTCAATCGCTTGCAATTCACAAAAGTGATTACCACCACCAATTGTGCCCATGCTTTGCAAATATAAATCTTGAGTATCGGCTAATTGCAATAAACCGCACTCTTCAAGTTCTGAAGAAACATCAAGTTCGAGTGCACATTCAAGCGCACGAAGTTTATGCGCGCACTTTTCAAGTTTTAATTTACGCACTTCAACATCAAGCACAAACAAACTCATGCCACAGCCAATATCATTACCAATCAACTGCGGATAAACCCGATCAGCCAAAATCGAAACTCCAACCGGACCAAACTTTCCTGGATGCAAATCTGGAAACGCAGCAACCTGCTCAACCCCGTCCATATGAGAAAGTTGAACCAATTGCTCCTTTGCAAGCTCTTCAATCCAAGACGTTTCAGAATAAAAATTATATAAAGGCGCATCATTACGCTCACTGGCCTCACAATGAGTACCAACAGCGCACGCACCATTTTCAAGAGAAATGCCCATAAGGGATCACCTTTAAAATCTAAAAATAGATGAAAGACAACAAAACCAGCCATCAACAAACGCATTGAGAGCATTTGTAGCTAGTTTCAAAAATCTGGCACCACCGTGAAGACGGCTTAGCTCAGTTGTGCTGCCCGAGAGAGCAGGTGAGAATTATTCGTCATAACCTTACTCCTTAAAAAGGTGATAGAAAGTTTGGATAAACCAAACTGTGGGCGGGATTATTAGTCCCATCGAAAAAAGATTGCAAGAAAAAAAGAAAATATTTTGATTTTTTAATTTATAAACGCAAATTTAAAAGTCAGTGAACAGGGCCAACGGGTGTCTCATGGTCATCATTTTCATCAACCATTTCAAACTCCCCATGCTCACCATATTTTGCCAAATCTTTCCGATAAGTAAAAAAGCTAAGAGGAAGAATGGCCAGGTAACCAAAACAAATGGCACTCAATGTAACCCACGGATAAGTAAACAAAATCGCGGTAAACAACACCCCAACCACAGTGATTGGCATGGCATAACTTAATTGAATGCGATGCCCGAGTAATTTACCCGAAAATGTCGGCAAATGCGAAACCATCAACCCGGCCATAACAACCATGAACACCGCAGTCACTTGCGGCAAATTTTTAAACAGCTCAACACTGCCTAAATCAAGGTACAAAGGCAACATCACAAGCATCGCACCAGCTGGCGCTGGTATGCCTTCAAAATATCGAAGTTTCCACTTAGGCTGGGTTTTATCATTATTCGATACATTGAACCTCGCTAATCTAAGAGCTGCTGAAATAGCAAAAGCCAAAGCTGCAATCCAGCCAAGGCTTTTAAATTCTGTTAGCCCCCAAGTGAAGAGCAAGAGTGCAGGTGCCACGCCAAAATTAACAAAATCGGCTAACGAGTCAAGTTCCGCACCAAATTTAGAAGATGCTTTCAGCAAGCGAGCCACGCGCCCATCAAGCCCATCGAGAAAAGCCGCCAGTACAATCAACCCAATCGCCAATTCAATGCGACCATCCATCCCCATACGAATAGAGGTAAGCCCCGCCGCTAAGCCCATTAAAGTTATGACATTTGGAATAAGAGCAACGAGCGGCACCCGGCGTTCACGCCGCCGCAACAAAAATCGACGCCTTGGCTTTTTCGTCTCAGACGTTAGCGGCGTAGTCTCTTCATCGTTGCTATTCTTATCCAAAACCATACGGCCCCTTCAAAATTGAATTGAAATGTGTGTTTATCTTAAAATCTAGTGCGTGCGTGCTTCCCGCTCACCTTCATCAGAATTCAAATCAGCAAAAATAGTCTCACCACCAATCGCCTTTTGCCCAACTGAGACAAGAGCTGTTTTCCCTTTAGGGAGATAAACATCAACACGGCTACCAAAACGAATAAGACCATAGCGTTCACCAACGCCAATACCATCACCTTCTTTCACAAAGCAAAGAATACGGCGCGCAATCAAACCCGCAATTTGCACGCAGCCGATTTTATTCCCTTGCATGTCTTCAATGACAATACCATTGCGTTCATTATCTTCACTCGCTTTATCAAGCACAGCATTTACAAATAAACCTGGTGTATAAACCACTTCTTTAATATCGCCTGCAATAGGAGCCCTTTGAATGTGAACATCAAAGATTGAGAGAAAAGTCGAGATCCGCACAACAGGATCTTCGCCAAGTCCAAGTTCTTTAGGCGGAAGCACTTCATCCACACCTGTGATTTTACCATCTGCCGGCGCAACAACCAAACCTTCTCTGGTTTGCGTCACTCGTTCAGGGTCACGAAAAAAATAATAAACCCACATTGTAATGATGGCAAAAATCCAGCCCAAAGGCATCCATAGCCAGAACATTCCTAATGTCAGAAAGAAAGCAATAATAATAAATTTATGCCCATCTCGATGAACAGGAACCATTACGGTCTCTAAACTATCAATAAAACTATTATGATCTGACACGTGTTACCTCTTTAAAAATAATGAGAAGAGACCAAACATCAAACCATGCCTCTTCAAACAAATAAACTTAACTGTCTTCTTTAACTGGCTCAAGACCAACCTTTTTTAAACTTTCATCCGCGCTTTCGCGTTGTTGTTGCCAAAGCCCAGCATAAACACCGCCCTTAGCAACCAAATCTTCATGTCGGCCCCGTTCAACAATTTCACCTTGCTCAAGCACTAAAATTTCATCCGCATGGATAACGGTCGATAAACGGTGTGCAATAACCAAAGTTGTTCTCTCACGACTAACTTGATCAAGCGCTCCTTGTATCTCTTTTTCGGTATAACTATCAAGAGCACTTGTGGCTTCATCAAGCATTAAAATAGGCGGTGCTTTTAAAATAGTTCGCGCAATCGCCACTCTTTGTTTCTCACCACCAGAAAGCTTTAAGCCTCTCTCGCCCACATAAGTATCATACCCCTCTGGCAATTGCTTAATAAATCCATCTATTTGCGCCATACGCGCCGCCTCATAAACCTCTTTAGCACTCGCACCGGGGCGTCCATATGCAATATTATAAAATAGAGTTTCATTAAACAAAACAGTATCTTGTGGCACCATACCAATCGCAGCTCGTAAGCTTTTTTGTGTCACTTGACTAATATCTTGCCCATCAATGCGAACAACACCGCTTGTCACATTATAAAAACGGAAAAGAGCGCGTGAAATAGTAGATTTACCTGCACCAGACGGCCCCACAATCGCTGTCATTTTACCAGCTGGTACCTTAAAACTAACACCTTTTAAAATCGGTCGTTTCGGGTCATAAGCAAAATGAACATCTTCAAACTCAACTTCCCCAGCGCGAACGTCTAAAGGTTTCGCATTGGGAATATCAACAATTTCAGGAAATTTTCTAAGTAGAGCAAATAAGTTTTCTAAATCCACCAAAGCTTGACGAATTTCGCGGTAAACCATACCTAAAAAATTAAGTGGAATTTGCAACTGAATGAGTAATGCATTAATCATCACAAAATCACCAAGCGTAAACTCTTTAGAAGCAACACCTTGCGCTGCCATCAACATAGCGATCGTTAAACCAATAGTAAAAATGGCAGCTTGGCCTGCATTTAACACCCCTAATGAAACAAAAGTTCGAACGGCCGCCTTCTCATACCCCGCCATCACCTTGTCATAACGTTTGGTCTCTAGCTCTTCATTGCCAAAATATTTAATCGTTTCATAATTCAGCAAACTATCAACCGAGCGCGAACCAGCCTCATTGTCAGCATTGTTCATATCTCGGCGAATATTTATGCGCCAGTCAGTCGCTTTTTTCGTAAAAAACACATAAGAAATTAGCGTCAAGAATAGAACTAAAACAAACTCAATGCCGAACATCACCGCAAAAATGCCAAACACCAAAAGAAGCTCAAGCACAGTTGGGAAAAAATTCAAAACACCCATGCGAATGATAAGCTCAATTGCCGTACTAGCTCTTGCTACAACTCGGTTTAATTCACCCGTTCGGCGCTCTAAATGAAATCTGAGAGATAAAGTGTGAAGATGCTTAAACACATCAACAGAAATAGAGCGAACAGCATTTTGCCCAACTTTAATAAATAATCCGTCTCTCAAAGCATTGAAAACAATCATCATAATCCGGCCCATGCCATAGGAGATGATGAAAAAAATCGAAACAACAGTCAAAGAGACAATTTCACTTTGGCCTGCAATAGCATCAAGAGCATTCACAGCTTCTTTGTAAGCAAAAGGTACAGAAACAGTCACAAGTTTAGCTGCAAACAAACAAAGAAACGCAACAATAACCCGTAATCTTAAATCCCAACGCCCTTCAGGCCAAGCGAATGGCAAAAGAGATCGAAACACAGAAATTGGGTCAGCAACTTGTTTTTCAAGGTCGGCATCGCTGTGAGATTTTTTCATATATCGCATAAATTAAGCCAACTACCTGCACTTACTTGAAGGGAATAAAATAAGAATGCCCAGGCTCTATAATGAACCTGAGCACCAAAAGCTACAATCCTACTATAGGCTGTTTAGCTCGATTTAACACGCAATTTTAAATTCGGCTTAATCGCCGCAGGGTTTTTAAGAATTTTCGGATTGAGTTTAATCAATTCTTTATACCGCCGACCATTGCCATAAACCTTGGCAGCAATCTTCCAAAGACTATCACCACGTTTTACAACATAATGAGAAGGTTTGTCAGCTTCATCAGTCTTTTTAACCGGCGTTACTTCCTTTTTCGTCTTTATCTTAGGCAAGGCTAAAGAAGCAACTTGTTTCTTTTTAACCTTCACGTCTTTTTCTTCCGGCTTGGAGGCAACTTCACCGCCCCCAGCAGAAATAAGCAATTTCTGCCCAGGATAAATTAAATTCGCACTCTTCAACTTTTTATTCAGCTTAAGGATTGTTTTATAAGCGCTTGTCTTACCAAGTTCACGTTTGGCAATTCGCCCAAGGCTATCCCCCGCCTTTACAATATAATATCTTGCTACAGGCTTATCCGCTGACTTTACAGGCTTTTTAGCAAGCTCATCTTTAGAAACAGCTTTAATCTTACCCTTAGCAGAAGGTTTAACATCCTGAGCTGCTTTTTCTTTTTTAGCTGTTTTGCTCACACCAGCCTTTTTATCAAGAACAGCAACCTTAATTTCTTTAGCCTTACTCAGAGAAGCCAGTTTCTTTTCGCCTGTTTTGCGAACAGGAAGCGGTGTTCTAGCAGCAAGTGCTTTGTTACGTTTCAAACGGCGCGCTTCTGCTTTTGTAAGTTTTTTGCCGTTCTTTCCTGCTTCCTTGTCTTTATTCAATTTTGTGCGAAGAGTTGCTAAAGCCTTGTCACCAAGCTCAATACCAATACCGTTTTTATCATATCCTTTAGGCGGTCTGCCTTTTTTGATCTGCTTAAACGGTAATGTTTTGCGTGCCATAGCAATTCCACTATCACTCATCTGCTGAGCTTGAAGAATGTGACCACCTTGTGGGATGTAAAGTTCTTTCGTGAAAATCCAGTTTCCAGAATTATCAGCAATGACATCACCTAAATAACGAACCCCTACATAAAGAGAAAGTTTCGCATCAGCTTGCGAACGACCAGTAACAACAATCTGTCCTTGCCCCTTCTTCGCATTAATGAATTTATAATCAACATCTTCAACCATCAAAGATTTGAGAGCTTGAAAACGCACCTTATCAACACGGCTAACAACCTGAGTTTCTTTCTGCTCCTCTTTCTTAGCAGCAACTTCTTTGTCAGGATCAGTCAGTAAATTAATAATAGTTTTGACCAAGCCACCAGTTTTAGGTTTTTCTTCTTTTTTAACTTCAGCGACAACAAGCTTGCCATCTTCATCATAAATTTGAGCACCTGAATAATCTAGTTGAGATGAAACATAAACTTTGTTTGCTTCAATAGATGTTTCATCCTCTTTTTTTGAGGCTACCTTTTTATCACTAGATTTCTTCTTAACAGACTTCGGCGCAATAACAGCTACTTTAGATTTCGTATCATCACGAACCTTCTTGGCTTTTGATGTATCTTCAACTTTCTCAGCTGATTTTTTAAGCTTTGGTGTTTCTGCAACTTTAATTGAACTTGCCTTACCATCACCTTCTTCACCAGGTGTTACACCTGTCGGCACTTCCCATTTCTTAGGCGCAGCAATGGCCCCTTTAACATTGTCTCCAATAGACGTAACTTTTTCAGTAATTTTATTGCCGGCTTTCACAGCAGCATCAGCAACACTATCAAGTCCACGTTCAATTTGCTCAACAACGCTATATTCAGGAGTAACACCAGTTGGCACTGTCCAAATAGGTTTCGCCTTTGCAACCTCTTTGTCTTTTTCTTGAGATTTAGCTTTTAGAGCTTTATCTTCAGCTTTTTTATCACCAGCTGCTTTTTTCGCTTCACTTTTCTTAAGCACTTTTTCAGGAGATTTTTTAAGCGCGGTGTTTTCAGCAACCTTAATCTCTTTTGGCTGGTGCTTATTCACAGCAACAGCTACAAGGTCCTTAGATAGACGAGAATTATCTTTACCATCACGAGCAACATTGTGGTCAATATCTGAACCATCTTCATCAGACGTTGTATCAAAACTCAAGCGAGTTTCAACTTTGCTCTCAATACGGTCTTCTTTTAACAAAGCCCGTTCATCAACAACATCTGTCATCACTTCTTTTTTCGTAGATGCTATTGCAATGCGTTCTTTAGCCAACTCAATCGGTGCATAGCGGTCACGGTTCTCATCATCAGAAATACGTGCTGTTTCTTTTTCAGATGAGATCCGAGTTTGATCTTTATCGGTAACAATCTCTTCAACCTTGCGCTCGACGACTGCTTTTTGAACAACCGCTTTTTGAGTAAAGTCTGTGACTGTGCCATCTTTGCTAACAACACTTTCTTGGTTGTAACTCACATACTTTGTTTTCTCAGTCACAGTTTTCTGACTATCACTCGAGACCTCAGCAACTTTATTTTCGTCAGAAGGTTTCTTCTTCTCTTCAACAACCTTTTTAGTGTCTTTTTTAGTATCTTTAGGAGTTGAAGATTTTAAGATTTTTGCATCAGCAAGTTTAATACGTTTGGAAAATTCTTCATTCGCCGCTCTTGCCAATTCATCAGCTTTATCAAGCGTAGGGTCAATTTTAGCTTGATCAATCTTCTTGGCCTGAACAACCTTAGAAACCACTTCAGCTTGAGTTTTAGAAGTATCTTTGGCTTCACCCTTTTTATCGTCAATGATAGAAGCTGTTTTAGCTATACTCTTATCAGCAGATTTTTCCTGATTAACGTTCGTTTGAGCCAATTGGCGGGCCACAGAGTTTTTTTGCCAGGCATTAACGACAAAACCTGCCCATAAAAACGTTACAAAAATAGCCAAAACCGTCGATAATAACCTAACGACACTCATAACTAGTACCTTTCAAACTCAATACTGGAAAACATCTACAAACCTAGATGGTTACCCTTATTTTAAACAATTTAAGAGGGCATTCCAACTACATAAAAACAACACTTTAAATATAAATTTATGCAACAAAATCAAGCAGCTAAGAAAAAGTGTTGCATCTATAAGACATTATTAGTTGCGATAGATATAGTTTAGCAACCGTTTAAAAGCAAGTTTTTGCCCTTTTTACTTTTTTAAATTCATCTTAAAGAAGAAAATAAATCTTCATGAAACTATAAGAAGATGCACTCATAAGTCGAGCTAGCAACTTAAAGACCATTCAAGCAAAATTATGACCGAAATTATACAAAAGTCTGAGAAAAAAGCAAAATTAGGTGATATGAAAAGCAAGACCACCACTAAAAAAACCATCAAATCGATCTGTGTTTTTTGCGGGTCAGGGAACGGTCAAGACCCCAAATTTAAAACCGCAGCTAGAACCCTTGGCCACCTATTTGCGGAGCATGAAATTGAGCTCATCTATGGCGGTGGTGACATGGGGCTTATGGGCACAATCTCTGCCGCCGTCAAAGAAAAGGGTGGCAAAACCACAGGCATCATCCCAGAATTTCTACTCAAATATCAAAATGAAAACTATGAGACAACAGGACTAATCGTCACAAAGGATATGCATACAAGAAAAGCAAAAATGTATGACTTAGCAGACGCCTTTATTGCGCTACCTGGCGGTATAGGAACTTTAGAAGAATTGGTTGAAACAATGACATGGGCACAACTTGGCACCCACCAAAAACCAATAGCTTTGTTAAACACCTCAAATTTCTGGCAACCATTTTTATCTCTCATAGATCACATGAAAGATGAAAGCTTTATCAGACCAGGTCTTGAAGTGAATTTCCAAGTTGTCGATGAACCAGAACAGATCATTAATGAATTGATGAAACGAAAAAATGAACTCATCAACGAGACGTTATGATTTTAAGAAACAACAGCACCATCACGTAATAATTTATAATTGATTGAATCAACCAACGCTTCAAAAGACGCATCAACAATATTTGTCGACACACCTACAGTGTGCCACCGCTTGCCATCAGCATCAGCACTTTCAATGAGTACCCTTGTAATCGCATCTGTACCACCAGTTAAAATCCGCACCTTATAATCTACAAGTTGCAAATCAGTGATAAAGGGCTGATAAGGACCAAGGTCTTTTCGAAGCGCTTGATCAAGAGCATGAACCGGCCCGTTTCCTTCACCAACATGGGCATGAGTTTCACCGTTCACTGTCACTTTCACCATCGCTTCAGAAACGGTGATAAGTTGACCACTTGAATTATAGCGGCGCTCAACCATCACACGAAAACTATCAACCGCAAAAAAACGAGGCACCTCACCCAAATGCCGGCGGGCTAAAAGTTCAAAAGAAGCATCCGCCCCATCATAAACATAGCCAACACTCGAGCGCGCTTTTACATCTTTAAGCAACTCATCGACCCGGTCATCATCATGGTCAACCAGAATATCCAATCGCTCTAGCTCAGCTAAAATATTCGACTTACCCGCTTGGCCAGAGACCAATAATTTCCGCGAATTTCCAACCAGCTCAGGTTCTACATGCTCATAAGTAGAAGGGTCTTTTTTGACAGCAGAAACATGAATTCCCCCTTTATGCGCAAAGGCAGAACTCCCCACATATGGCTGCGAATGATCAGGCGCTCGGTTCAAAACCTCATCAAGCAAGCGAGACGCATGAGTAATCGTGCGTAATTGCTGAGCAGTAATACCTGTTTCATATTTACTGGCAAAATCAGGTTTCAATAAAAGAGTTGGAATTATGGATGTGAGATTAGCATTGCCGCAGCGCTCCCCTAATCCATTCAAAGTCCCTTGAACTTGTCGCGCACCCGATTGTATAGCTGCCAATGAATTAGCAACAGCATTATCCGTATCATTATGAGCATGAATACCAATATGGTCACCCGGCACAATTTGAGTAACCGCATCAACAATCTCACTCACCTCATGCGGCAAGGTCCCACCATTCGTATCACAAAGAACAATCCAGCGCGCACCAGCTTCATAGGCCGTTTTCACACAAGAAAGCGCATAGTCAGGATTGGATTTATACCCATCAAAGAAATGCTCACAATCAATTAAGGCTTCCCGGCCACTATCGCGAATTGCTTCAACACTCTCAGTTATTGTGAGAAGGTTTTCTTCATTCGTCACCCCAAGCGCAACACGCACATGATAATCCCATGATTTCGCAACAAGACAAATCGCATCAACTTTTGCATCAAGAATAGAACTAAAACCAGCGTCATTAGAAATGGAGCGACCAACTCGTTTGGTCATGCCAAAGGCTGTGTTCTTCGCCGATTGAAAATTGCGTGTCTCTTGGAAATAACCACTATCTGTGGGGTTAGCCCCAGGATAGCCCCCTTCAATATAATCAAGCCCCAAACCGTCTAAAGCTTCAGCAATTAAAATCTTATCTTCAAGAGAAAATTCAACACCCTGAGTTTGCGCCCCATCTCGCAAGGTCGTATCAAACAAATAAATTCTCTCACGTGTTTCAGCCACGGCCAAATCCTTAAAAATCTCAATTATGAACAGCAAGCCATATCCATAAGGAGCAAACAGCCCCATTGCAAGTCATTCCTGTTAAATGTCTGGAAAACAGGTTAATAGAGACAAAATTTCGATATTTAGTATTGACTGAGAAAACCATCAATTTTTTTTGATAACCTTACATCAACCAAAAACACGGGATAAAAAAAGACTAACAACATAATGAAAGAGCATGACCTTCTTCAAGCAATAGACCATGACGAAGCGTCAGCGTAACCCGTGAGATAAAAAACTAAATCCCAGCTAAACGAAGAAGGAGCTCAGCCTTAGCCCGGTTGCTGGTGGGTAACTGAAGGGCAAAAAAGGGCTGAGGGACAAGGCAGCACCAGCTGCCCGGCGCATAGCGCCGCACCTCGTAGGCCTAAGCGCCTTCAGCGCTTGGAATACCCTTGAGAGAGAAAAGCAATAGCCCGTGGGATAAAAAACAGCAAACTAACGACACGAAGAAGGAGTACTGCCCTAATCCGGTTGATAGTGGGCAACTGAAGAACAAAAATGGCAGTAGGACATGGCGAAGCGCCAGCGAAGCCCGCGCATTTTGAAGCCGATAGGGCTTCAAAAAAAATTGCGCGCCCCATCGGAGGGCCCGCGCTGCATTGCAGCCGCGGAATAGCCCGTGAGATAGAACAGAGTCTAATTCTTCACTTCCCAATCAGTGTAACCAGGCCCATCCATAAGAACAATATTCTTAGAAACAAGTTCATCACGTAACCGGTCCGCCTCAGCCCAGTCTTTATTTTCTCGAGCCTCTAACCGAGCCGCAATCAAAGCTTCAATTTCTTCCGGATCAACATCAAGTTTAGGCGCGCGCAGCTCAGCCCATTCCTCGACAGAATGAGTTAAAAGTCCCATCAAATTTGCTGAAGCTTTTAATGCAGCCGGATTATCTTTTAATTGATGCAAAATTGAAATCGCTTTGGGTGTATTCAAATCATCTGCAAGCGCCGCAAGTAATCCCTCATCAAGCAGGTCACTTGAAGCCGCAACGTCATTAGCTTCATCCCCTTCAGGCATCAAACCATACCATCCATCGAGCGTTTTTTGCGCAACTTCCAAATTCGCTTCAGTCCAGTTTATCGGTTGACGATAATGGGTCATCAGCATAGCTAAGCGCGCTACTTCACCGGGCCACTTTTCAAGCACTTGGTTTGCAGTGATAAAATTACCAAGGCTCTTAGACATCTTCTCACCTTCAACCTGAAGGTAACCATTATGCATCCAGATGCTTGCCAATTTCGAAGTACCATGAGCACAGCAGCTTTGCGCTATTTCATTCTCATGATGCGGAAAGGCCAAATCAATCCCCCCGCCGTGAATATCAAACACTTCACCTAAGTGTGTTTTAGACATAGCAGAACACTCGATGTGCCAACCAGGTCGCCCTCGACCATTCTTGGAAGCCCCTTCACCACGCCAAGGGCTATCCCATCCTGGTTCATTGTCAGCTGATGGCTTCCAAAGCACAAAATCCATAGGATCTTTTTTATAAGGCGCCACTTCAACACGCGCGCCCGCCTGCATCTCATCAATCGAGCGATTTGATAATTCACCATAATTCTTCATTGCCGGCACATGGAAAAGCACATGACCTTCTGCCTCATAGGCAAACCCTTTTTCAATTAATATAGAAATAAGCTCCTGCATTT
>JAEPQF010000109.1 GCA_017640685.1 Hyphomicrobiales bacterium | reverse complement strand
CAATTAATGTGCCAACAGAGGAAGGGTTGCTTGTTCTTCGTGCCCCATTTGACAATCCAGTGATGGAAAAAACGGTTAGGGCTATGCTCAATCGCGCCAAATGCGACCAAATTCAAGTTGAAACCGTTAAACCACGCAAGAAATCTTAAGGCATTCTTGAGTTAAGTTGACATGGATTTTGAAGTTAAGCCAAGCTTCTATTTTGAACCGTTATAACTACGTCTTTGGGATAGCTCTTCATTTGCCCCTTCAAGATAAACGTAATTCTCATATTGAGATTTCAAATTTGAGATTTTTGTTCTGAGCAAATCCATCATTGGGACGATTGGCTCAAATGTTTTCCTTGGATATTGAAGGCCAGCATATTCAATGGCTTTATCATAAGAGGTTGTTCGCTTATCTAAAAGTTGCATCACCCTCATGGTAACTGCTCGGTTCTCTCTCATGCGGACGCGGATATAACGACTATCATTATCATTGATATCATATCTGTGAGAAATGACTTCATAGCGCTGTCTGTCTTGGACAATCACTCGTTGAACGGCTCTTTGAAAATGACCGATACGATTGATGTCAGACTTTATGTTACTCATGATGGACGATTGAAAATTCTCCCCAGCGCTTCTTTTCGTTATACCTTCTGTATTAAAAGGTTCTCTTAAGATTGGTTTTGCAAGAAAGGGTTTGCGAAAATGTTTGAGTGTCATCCTAAGAGTTAGTTCGTCTCCACTATAAGGAATGTGGAAAGCTGCTTCATTTGAAAGCAGGCCAGTATGCTCTTGAATAGAGCCCACGGCTTCAATGGCGTCAGCTTGTAATTGAGATTGTTTGGAGCGACCAAAATCATCCTTTAAGGCGCAAGCTACAAGAAAAAGTAGTGAAATTATGATTTGGAAATTTAGGAAAATAATTTTCATCTATAAAGTTCTTATCAGGTTGCTTTGTTTAACAAAACTCAAACTACAAAATTTAAGAACTCTACTGATTGCGCAGCGAAATGCGCTGTTATATTTGATATGTCCACTTTAGAGCTGACACTCAATTTTACTCAACTTATCTCTATTTTGTTTTTTCTCTAATCTTTCTGAGCTAATTCGTTCGATTCGTATACCGGGAAAAATAATAACTTCAGCGCAATTATTTTCGTTTCGCTGAACTGTTTTAGACTGCTCAGAATTATCAGAAATTTTATTTCCATTACAAAAGGAAAATTCTAATATGGTTGCCATAGCATTCTTGCTCCCGGTCCATTTTAAGACGCCAAACATTTAAGACCAAAATTGATTATCGTCTGTGCTTTATTTTTCAGCATTAAAGTTTAATTTTTAGTAAAGGCCGTTATTGCTGCGTTGTAATTTAAAGCACAAGCTCTATAGTGTTGCCGCATATTAGCTTTGTTTTAAGATTATCCATAATGACAAACCCACCACAATTATTTGATCGTGCGTTACTTCGTCAAAGGCGAAAAAAGGCCGCTGCTACTCTTGAAGGTGTTGATTACCTTTTAGACTATGTGCATGAAGATTTTTTAGATCGCCTCAGTGTGATTATGCGCTCTTTTCCTTATGTACTTAATTTGGGCTCTCATCATGGAAAACTGACTGAACATTTAATAACGCTTGATAATATCGATGCTGTTTTTTCACTTGATAGCGTTTTTGAAATGGTATCACAGGCAAATGAGCTACAGATCAATGGTGATGAGGAATGTCTTCCCTTTAAAACTGAGAGTTTGGATTTAGTTGTTTCTGCTCTCAGCTTACAGTTTGTAAATGACTTACCTGGCACCTTGTCTCAAATAAGACAGTGCCTTAAGCCTGATGGTGCCTTTATTGCCGCCCTATTAGGTGGTGAGAGTTTAGCTGAATTGCGCCATATTTTTTTAATGGCAGAAGAAGAATTATACGGCGGTGCGAGCCCGAGAATAGCGCCATTTGTTGATGTTAGAGATATGGGGCATTTGTTACAACGTGCCGGAT
Source organism: Hyphomicrobiales bacterium (assembly GCA_017640685.1). Classification (GTDB taxonomy): domain Bacteria; phylum Pseudomonadota; class Alphaproteobacteria; order Rhizobiales; family HXMU1428-3; genus HXMU1428-3. Next base: position 9,399 of record JAEPQF010000109.1, on the reverse strand, counting down.
TTGCTCTTCCTGTGTCTGATAGAGATGTTGTTAAAGTGCGCTTTGATTCAGCTCGGCACCTTATGAAAGAACTACAAGCGATGGGGGCTAGCAATGTGATGATAGATCGTGCCCGTAAGCATAATAGTAAAAGGTTATTTCAACGGATTGATGAACTTTATGCAGAACATTACTCGGAAGGTGATGGACGAATTTATGCTAATTTTGAGTTGATTTACTTAATGGGTTGGGCACCTCACCCAGATCAACAAAAACCTCTACAACCTGGAAGTGGAGCTATTAATTTGAAGGATGTGTTTAAGAATTAACTAAAGTAACTCTATTAATCGCTTGAAAAACAAATCATTAACACTATTACCAATTCCACTTACAGCGGTCACAATAACAATACTAATTAGAGAAGCAATTACGGAATATTCGATTACTGTAGTGCCCTGTTCATTTTTTAAAAACAATATTGCGTTAGTTTTTAAATTACTTCTCAACATGCTGTTCTGCATCCTGTATTAAATCAACATTTATAAAAAATCTCTCAACATTGCGATTAATGGAATGTCGGCTGGTGGCATAGGATAATCAGAAAGTTTGTTAGGTTTCACCCATTTCAGGTTTTGGTTTTCCTTGCCAATTATATGTCCTTTCCATTTCCGGCATATATAAAGTGGCATCAGTAAGTGAAATTCATCATATGAATGGCTGGCAAATGTAAAAGGTGCCAAGCAATTTTCACTCGTATCTATCCCTAACTCTTCATTTAACTCTCTGATTAACGCTTTTTCAGGCGTTTCACCTTCCTCTATCTTACCACCAGGAAATTCCCAAAGGCCTTCCATTGAACGCCCCTTTGGCCTTTCAGCTAATAAAATTCTTCCATCCCCGTCTATGAGGGCGCAAGCAACCACATGTAAAATTTTTATTTTTTTATTTTCTAGTGTTTCTACAGTCATGATTGTTGCAAATTTCTCTTAATATTTCCCACATGGAATAAGTAAAATTTTATCTATCAGGTAAAATGATAATTTCTTAGACGTTTAAAACTTTATTAACTACGATAATCCGCGTTAATTGTTATGTAATCATGGGTTAGATCACAGGTCCAGACCTCAGCTATGCCACGCCCTAAACCAATATCAACTTCTATGGTGATGTTTTCACCTTTCATATATTCAGCTAATGGCGCTTCATCATAATTTTCGATTCTCGCTCCATCAGCCGTGACTTGGTGCCCGCCAATCCATATGTTGAGTTTATCGCGGTCTGCTGCTTCTCCTGATTTACCAACAGCCATGATAATGCGCCCCCAATTTGGATCTTCACCAGCTATAGCGGTTTTGACCAAAGGAGAATTTGCAATGGAGAGCCCTATTTTCTTAGCTGCTCTTTTGCCTTTAGCCCCTTTGACTTTGATGGTCACAAATTTAGAAATCCCTTCCCCATCTTTTACGATTGCTAAGGCTAGTTCTTTTAATTGCTTATTTAAAATACGATTAAATGGCCTTAAGCGGATGTCTTTTTCATCTGTGATAGGGGGAATATTGGCTTTGCCTGTTGCAAAGACGAGCACTGTGTCGCTTGTAGAAGTATCACCATCTACCGTTATGCAATTGAAGGTTTTATCGATGGCTTTTGAGACAAGCTTTTGCAGGATTTTTGGGTCTATCGGTAAATCAGTAAATAAGTAAGCTAGCATGGTTGCCATATCTGGCGCGATCATACCAGAGCCTTTGGCTATGCCATTCAACGTAATGGTTTCTCCATCAATCATGCAACTTTTTGTCGCCATTTTGGGAAATGTATCCGTTGTCATTATGGCTGTGGCTGCCTCTGCATAAGTTGCAGTGCCAAGTTTATCTTTTAGTCTATCAATACCTTCGAACATTTTTTCTTCTGGCAAAGGTTCCCCAATGACACCAGTGGATGATTGATATACTTCACTCGTTTTGCACTCTAAAATTTTAGCCAGATACGCTCCGATGTCTTCAACACTTTTCTCACCCTTTGCGCCCGTAAATGCATTGGCATTACCGGCGTTGACAATTAAAGCGGCTGCTTCCCCTTTTTTTAAATTTTCTCGGCACCATTCAACTGCTCCTGATGCGGTTTTGGACTTTGTTAATGTGCCCGCTGCGACTGTTCCTTTGGAGAATCTAGCGCAGAATAAATCTAAGCGACCTTCATATTTTATGCCTGATTTCGTAACTGCGAGTTCAACGCCCTTAATTTCGGGCATTTGTGGGTTTTTGGTTGGTGCAAATGGTGATTTTTTCATTGAGTAAGAGACTTTTAGATTATCTGTTGTTAATGCCTGAGATTTTAGATTGTAGAGAGTTCATAAAAAAACGCCATCGAGAGAGCTTCTCGATGGCGTTTTATAAACAGTCATTTTTTTTGCTTCAGATGCCCACTTAGCATCCGCAAACCCAAATACTCATTACTAGGATTTGGGTAAAAAGCTATCAATTAACTAATTACTGCCACGAGGTTGTTGTAGAGGTTTTGCTAATTCTTTATCTACAAATTCAACTTTTGCTGTTTTACGCAAATTTTCAATGAGTTCTTGAGCTTTCTTTTGCCATAGAACTTCTTTGATACGGGCTTTTACCGTATCAAATGGTGGTAATGGACGTTTGCGTTTTTCAACCTGGCGGATAATGTGGTAACCAAATTGTGATTTCACTGGCTCTGAAATTCCACCCTTTTTCAGTTCAAAAGCTGCTTTTGCGAATGAAGGTACGACTTGTTTTTTGACAATAAAGCCTAAGTCGCCGCCTTTTTTCTTTGAACCTGGGTCAATAGAATGTTCTTCAGCAAGCTTTTTAAAATCTCCACCTGCTTTAAGCTTGGTTGAGATTTCTTTCGCTAGCTTTTCTTCTTTCACTAAGATGTGCTGTACGTGTGCTTCTTCTTCTTTACTCGCATCATCATAAGTTTTCTTTACGTCTGCTTCGCTTACAGATTCGAAAACCTTTTTATCAAAATACGTATCTCTTAGAGCACGACGGTGATAATAGTCTTTTCTAGCCTTAAACCCTTCAGATTCTGAGATTTTTTCAGCATTTGCGGCTTTTGCAAGCAGCTGTGTTTCAATGAGATATTCAATTAAAACCTTACGTCTTGCGTTTTTAGGAACATTTACAAGTTGATTGAACATTTCTGTTTCAGCGCGTGCCATGTCAGTTTCTGTGATGGTTACATCATCAATTTTGGCGACAACTTTGTTTGATTTTGCTGGTTCAGCTGAAAGTGGCAAGCTGCCAAATGCGGTAATTAGAATAGCGGCTAATGTGCTTTTTGCTATGTGTTTCACTAGTTTTCTTCCTCAGAGTTATGTCTCAGCTGGTCTCGCAGCTCAACTTATAAACTATTATTCTACTGTGTTTAATAACACTTTGTGTCTTCATTAGGTTAATTCAAGTCCTTAAGCAAGCTTTTGGGCCACTTTTGATCACCCAATTGTGACGCTAATTTGAAATTTTCTTCCTTAGAACCCTTGTTAACACAAGACGCGTTGACAATCGGCACATGACTTTCTATCTGTCATACTGGCGTGTGTTATTCTACACATTATCACGTGCTTTTATGTGATATTTGAACAGTTCGATTTTTGATGGTAAGCATTCGCTTTGAATTGCTTTGGCCCTTATAAAGGCCACACTATTGAACTCTTTAGCGCTATTGGACTTTAGTTTAGTCCAATTAACTTTAATTTGGTTTCCTCATTTTTTTTGAGTGCCATTTTGCATTAAATTCTTTGCTAGCCTTCATTTTTGTTGGCTGTCATTTAACTCATAAGTCAGGTTAGGCCCAGAGACATGGTATCGTTTTCAGCACTTGGTGCGAAATTATTTGGAACATCAAATGAACGGCAAATCAAAGCCTTTTCGGGGCGTGTCGACGCTATCAATGCTCTAGAACCTGAAATGATTAAGCTTAGTGATGATGAGCTGAGAGCCCGTACCGAGGTGTTTCGCCAAGAAGTGTTAGATGGCAAATCTCTTGATGACCTTCTTGTGCCAGCCTTTGCGACTGTTCGCGAAGCTGCTAAGCGCGCTCTTGGGCAGCGCCACTATGATGTTCAGTTAATCGGCGGGATGGTTTTGCACGAGGGGCGTATTTCTGAGATGCGCACTGGTGAAGGTAAAACTCTTGTTGCAACTCTAGCTGGCTATCTCAATGCTCTTTCTGGCCGCGGTGTTCATGTTGTGACCGTGAATGATTACCTTGCTCAACGTGACGCTGAATGGATGGGGCAGGTTTATCGTTTTCTTGGGATGACCGTTGGCACCATTACGAATGAAATGGATGATGATGAGCGCCGCGAGCAATATGCTTGTGATGTGACTTATGGCACCAACAATGAATTTGGTTTTGATTATCTGCGCGATAATATGAAATATGACCTTGGTGAGATGGTTCAACGCGGTCATTATTTCTCTATTGTTGACGAGGTTGACTCGATCCTCATCGACGAAGCGCGGACACCTCTTATTATCTCTGGCCCGGTTGAAGATAAAACAGACCTTTACACAGCGATTGATAAAATTGTTCCGAAACTTGCTCCTGAAGATTATGAAATCGACGAGAAAGCAAAGTCTGTTGCCTTGACTGACCAGGGTAACGAAACCGCTGAGCAATTATTGAAAGATGCTGGGCAACTTACTGAAGGCGGGCTTTATGATGTTGAGAATGTAACGCTTGTTCATCACCTTAATAATTCCCTTCGTGCGCATCACATGTTCCTTAAGGATAAGGACTACATCGTTAAAAATAATGCTGTGATCATTATTGATGAATTTACAGGCCGCATGATGGATGGACGGCGCTATTCAGATGGCTTGCATCAATCTCTCGAAGCTAAAGAAGGGGTTGAAATTCAACCAGAAAATCAAACACTAGCTTCGATTACGTTCCAAAATTATTTCCGTCTTTATGACAAGCTTTGCGGCATGACAGGCACAGCAGCAACTGAAGTTGAAGAGTTTATGGATATTTATGGCCTTGATGTGCTTGATATTCCAACGAACAAACCTGTTGCTCGCATAGATGAAGATGACGAAGTTTACCGGACATCTCGCGAAAAATATGAAGCGATCATTCAACTGATTAAAGATTGCCAAGAACGCAAACAACCTGTGCTTGTTGGTACGACATCTATTGAGAAATCAGAGCTGCTCTCTAGCCTTTTAAAAGAAAAGAAGGTCAAGCACGCTGTTCTTAATGCGCGTCATCACGAGCAAGAAGCCTCTATTATTGCTGATGCGGGCTGCCCTGGTACTGTGACCATTGCGACGAACATGGCCGGACGTGGTACTGACATTCAGCTTGGTGGCAACCTTGAAATGCGCATTGAGAATGAAGTTGGCGATCTGGCTGAAGGCGTGAAGCGGGATGACAAAATTGCCACCATCACTTCTGATGTAGAAGCCAAGAAAAAACAAGCGCTTGATGCGGGCGGGCTTTATGTTGTCGGTACAGAGCGGCACGAAAGCCGCCGGATTGATAATCAGCTACGTGGTCGTTCTGGTCGTCAAGGTGACCCGGGTTGTTCAAAGTTCTTCTTATCTCTTGATGATGATTTGATGCGTATCTTTGGCTCTGACCGTATGGATGGTGTGCTATCTAAACTTGGTCTTGAGGAAGGTGAAGCGATTATTCATCCTTGGATTAACAAGGCACTTGAAAAGGCGCAAAAGAAGGTTGAAGCTCACAACTACGACATTCGGAAAAACTTGCTCAAGTTTGACAATGTTATGAATGAGCAAAGAAAAGTTATTTTTGATCAGCGTATTGAATTAATGCGCGACGAAGAAGTTTCTGAAACCGTTGAAGACTTACGCTTACAATTGATTGATGAAATGGTTCCAAAATACATTCCAAACAATGCTTATGCAGAGCAATGGGATGTTGAGGGTTTAGCTGAAGAAATTGATCGCATTTTCAACCTTCAGCTCCCTATTAAAGAGTGGGCTGATGAAGAAGGCATTGCAGACGAAGAAATTATCTCTCGTCTCACAGAGGAAACCAAAAAGGCAGCTGCTAAAAAGGCGGTTGAAATTGGCCCTGAACTGATGCGTCAGGTCGAAAAATCTGTTCTTTTACAATCACTTGATCATCTTTGGCGCGAACATTTGATTACATTAGAGCATCTTAGACAAGTGGTTGGCTTGCGTGGTTATGGTCAGCGTGATCCACTAAATGAATATCAAACAGAGAGCTTTACTTTGTTTGAAGCCATGCTTGGGCAATTGCGTGAAGCTGTGACGGGCCAACTTTCTCATGTAGAGCTTACTGGTGAAGCCCTTCCTTCGTTAGAAGATGCTGAAATGCCTGAAATGGAAGCGCATCACATGGATTATTCAACAGGAGAAGATGAGTTTCATCCTGATGAGCCTGTTGAGATGCCTGTTCAAGTGCGAAGCCGCAAATCAGCGGAGACGATTGATCCTAGTGACCCTTCAACCTGGGGTAAGGTTGCACGGAATGACAAATGTCCATGTGGGTCAGGCAAGAAATACAAACATTGTCACGGTAAGCTCACCTAGACGTCAGCTATTCAAAAGCTGAGATTTGGTAATTCGTTTAAAACGAACCGATTTAAAAAAGCACACTTTTTACAAACTCATTCAAATAAGAAAAGCACTCAATGACAAACCTGTCTTGGGTGCTTTTCTTATTTTAAGCTCACGCCGTTCATTTCATTACAGAATTCTACAATTTCCATTTGAAAATCATTATGGTTTTTTGTTGATTTGGTTTACAACAAGATTTCCAATTTTTCCAAGACGTCTCAGAGGGGCACTATATGACAATCGAACAAATTACGCTTTTCGGCCTTTTGGGTGTTGTTTTTGCTCTTTTACTCTGGGGCCGGTTTCGGTATGACCTTGTGGCCTTTGCTGCGCTGATTGCCGGTGTGATCATTGGTGTTATCCCGCAAGCCAGTGCGTTTTCGGGCTTTGGACACCCAGCTGTTATTATCATCGCCCTTGTTCTGATTGTCTCTAAGGGGCTATCTAACTCCGGGGCCATTGAATTGCTTGCCCGCTTTATGATTGATAGCGGGCGCAAACTTTCATCTCATATTGGTATTATGTCTGGGTTAGCAGCTGCGCTTTCTGCTGTGATGAATAATGTTGGCGCGTTGGCCCTTCTTATGCCGATTGATTTAAAGGCGGCTGAAAAAGCGGGTCGTTCCCCTGCTCTCACGTTAATGCCGCTTTCTTTTGCCTCAATTCTTGGCGGACTTGTTACATTGATTGGTACGCCGCCGAATATCATTATCGCCAGTTATAGAGAAAAGGCGGTTGGTGAACCTTTTCAGATGTTTGACTTTGCGCCGGTTGGGTTAATTTGTGCCTTTGTGGGTGTGATTTTTGTTGCGCTCATTGGTTGGCGCATGATCCCTCGTGCAAGAGGCGATCAGAACCAAGCACAGGAATTATTTGAGCTTGATGATTATGTCGCTGAAGTTCGTGTTGCACATGATAGTTTGCTTGTTGGTGAACGGTTGAGAGATGTTAAGGCAATTGAAGAGTCTGGTGATGTGCAGGTGGTTGGCGTGGTGCGCCGCGGAAATAAATTGCCAGGTATTCCTGCGTGGCAAGTGATTGAGGCGGGCGACATTCTCGTTGTGGAAGCCACCCCTCAAGTGATTGAAGAACTTGCTGGCACCATTGGTGTTGAGTTTGTTGGCTCTGAAAAACATGAGCGGGCACTCGTGGCGGCTGACACTAGCTTTATGGAAGTTGTGGTGCCTGAAGGGGCGCGCATTGAAGGGCAATCAGCGTTAAATTTGAGATTGCTTTATCGTCATAACGTAACGTTGATGGGGATTTCTCGCCAGGGTGAGCAAATTCATGAACGCGTCCGCCGTACTGAAATTAAAGCAGGTGACATCTTATTGCTTTATGGCCCAACAGAGCGTCTTTCTGAAATTGCCAACTGGCTTGGCTGCTTACCATTAGCAGAGCGCGGCTTGCAAGTGATTAAGCGCGATAAAGCGTTGCTTGCGGTTGGTTTATTTGCTGCCGCTATTTTGGCTGCTAGCGTTGGTATCTTATACCTTCCCTTTGCGCTTGGGCTTACTGTGATTGCTTATGTTTTGCTTAATATTGTTTCCGTCAAGAAGATCTATGATTCAGTTGAGTGGCCCGTAATTGTGTTGCTTGGCTCGCTTATTCCGATTGGTGCGGCTTTAGAAGCTTCTGGTGGCACCGGGTTACTTGCGAACTGGATTGTCACTGTGACCCAAGGTTATGAGCCCTGGGTTGTTTTGACATTGCTTATGGTAGTGACCATGACACTTTCTGATGTCTTGAATAATACGGCAACGGCAGTGATTGCCGCCCCAATTGCAGTGGACCTTGCTAACCGGTTAAATGTAAGCTCTGACCCATTTTTAATGGCGGTTGCTATTGCTGCCAGTTGTGCGTTTTTAACACCCATTGGCCATAAGAATAATACACTGATTATGGGCCCTGGTGGCTATAAATTTGGTGATTATTGGCGCATGGGGCTGCCGCTTGAAATCTTGATCATTGGTGTTTCTGTGCCTGCCATTATGCTCTTTTGGAAGTTTTAAGGGGCTTGCCCCCCTTTCATTTAAGGCAAAGTGGCCACAGTAAGTTAATTTTCACTCGTTAGTGGGATCGATAAGCTTGCTCTTTTTGCTCTTAAAGGCTTTATAATGATCATAGCGTTAGTCGTTTAGTTTTGGGGGTTGCGTAGCTATGGATAAAATTACGGTTTTAGAGCGTCCGGTTGAATATGAACAGGCGCTGGTGAATTTTCGCTATTTTCTAGACCATAAAACCAAACTCTTTGGTTTTATTATCGCCATTAACAGTATTCTCTACCCCATTATTCTCAACACTTTGCAAAGCCAGCCAACCAAAGTTATTGCCTCAGTTATGGTGGTTGTTCTGCTTATTTTTGCAATGATTTTTGACCGTCGCACCACAAGCCAGATTAAAATTTTCCTCAAAGAAGCCAAGCGAATCGAGAGAGAACTTGATTTTCAAATGATCCAAAACACATATCCAGGCCGTAATGCTGGTGGTGCTTTTTCATTTGCTTATACGGCGATGTATATAGTGGCAATTGTGTTTTGGTGTGTGCATATACTCATCATATCAAAAACCTTTGAAGCGCAAGCTATTGTTGATTTCTTCACGTCTCTCAGCAAGGTTCCTATGTAAAAGGGCCTAAAGATAAATTTGTTTGAATATCAGATTCAAATTGCTGATTTTTTATTCACCGAGCTAACTGTAGCCGCCGGGCAATTTTTTTGCAGGTTATATTGATGGTTTTTCTCAATCAATAGGCCTGGTTTGAACCGATAAGTTTTGTTACAGGCAAACACTTTTGGGGGGATTTTAGACTTTTCAAATAAGTCATATC
>JAEPQF010000108.1 GCA_017640685.1 Hyphomicrobiales bacterium | reverse complement strand
TGGGTGCGAGAAAAAATTGTCGCCCCGTTGCAAGCAGCACCCTCCGAGTTAGCGTGGGCGGCATGCGCTGTCTTCATGGTTATCACCTTGAGTCAGTCAGCCCTTCTTTATCAAGGCGCAGGCCAACCTCAATCAACAGAATATAATTTAGCCAGCGGTGAGAAATACACCATCCTTTCAACAGCCATCGTAAAATTTGCCGATAATGCACAAATGGAAAAAGTCGCTGAATATTTAGATGACACAGGCACCATCATCATTGATGGACCAACAGCAAGCGGGTTGTTTGTCCTCGGCTTTATTGAAAGAGATGACCTGCCAGCCTTAAAAGATAGGCATAAACTTTTTAAAGAAAATTCTAACCTTATTTCTCAATTTATCATCAAAACCAAGAAATAGGGGCTTGCGCCGGGTATGAGCGTAAGCGAAAGTTTAGAGGTTTATGCTATAGTGCAGATGTTTTTTATAAAAGGATAAACAAAGTGTTATCTAAAATTTTAAAAATTTATTTAGCAAAAATTCTGCTGGTAACGACATTTAGTTTAATGGCATTTTGTTTAATAATGCCCCTGCAAAACTTACATGCTGCAACTTGTCCAGGCCATGAAGGGGCAGCCATTAATGAGTTACCAGCTGAATTGGCTGAACTCATTGGCAATCATACTGAAGGAGCAAACGCGGGTAATGAAGGCGCGTGCAAAGCCCCACCTCAAAAAGCAGTCGAAAAAACACCCAAAATCACTCAAGTAAGCAAAAAAATAAACATATCAAATAGGGCCATAGAAGCCATTCATGGCAATCATGTGCCTGATGAAGTTTTGGTCACCATCAGTGCAGATGGCGGGTCTGTAAACCGTTTAGCAAATCAATATGGTCTTACTATCAGGTCACAAAAAGCACTCTCTCTTCTTGGTAGTATCCTGGTTAAATTTGGCATTCCAGATGGCAGGCCAGTGGCAGTAGTGCGCGCTCAATTGCTCAGCGAGCAAGATGTGTTAGGCGCAGAACCAAATCATATTTATGAATTAAACGGTGAAGCAAATAAAGCGGTTATCAAGCGCTTCTCTCAAACGGCTGCAGAAATCAACAAAGCTCAAAAGCTAGCATCAGGCAGAGGCATTAAAGTCGCGGTAATTGATAGCGGTGTTGATGAAGACCACCCCGCACTCCTGGGCGCCGTTAGGGGAAAATTTAACGCCCTTGATAAAGCTCCGGTGAATGATACATCACATGGCACAGCGGTCGCTCTTCTTATTGGAGGCGGTGATGATGGTTTCAAAGGCGCAGCCCCTGAGGTTGAGTTATATGTGGCAAGAGCCTTTGATAAAACCAAAGAAGGCGTATCTCTAAATTCAGCTGAAGCCATTTTGACAAGTCTTGATTGGGCCTTTCAGCAAAATGTAGACATCATCAATATGAGCTTTGCTGGCCCTGAAAATAGATACATTAAAGACGCGCTTGCAAATCTTTTAAGCTCAGATGTCGTGCTGGTAGCTGCAGCTGGTAATAATGGTAAAAAAGCCCCCTTTGCTTATCCAGCAGCCCATCAAGGGGTTTTTGCAGTGACTGCCACGGACGCCAAAAACCGTATTTACACAAAAGCCAATCGCGGGCCATATGTATACATAGCAGCCCCCGGGGTCGACGTGCTCGTGGCAGATGGTAGTGGAGATATCCAATTAAGAAGCGGCACCTCTTATGGGGCCGCTATTTTCAGTGGCATTTGTGCCCTGGCTTTAGAGGGGCAAAAAGCTAGTAATGATGGCAGTGAACCCAATAAACGCATGAAGCTAAAAGAATTTCGCAAAGCCATTGAGTTAAGTTCAAAAGACTTAGGCGCCCCGGGACGTGACCCTATTTTTGGCAATGGCCTGATAAGAGCTGAGGCCTTAGTGCGCCATGCGCTAAAATAAGTGCGGCAGGCACTTAAATGAATGTGGCACGCACTAAAATAATAAGTGCTCCCCGCACTCAAATAAAAAGTGCACCATGTGCTTAAATGAATGAGCCGTCTGCACTGAAGTTGTAATCTCTATCTAAGAAAAAGTGCCAAAACATAGAGTTGAAACGTCCTTAAAGTGAAAATTATAAAAATCTGGGGCATCCTTTCTATTCTAAATTGCATTTTTTGCCGTTCTCTGTTTCCTTAAAACTAAAGTAAAATTTCGAAAATAGGCCTCCCTCATGGAGCAAACAGAAAAAGCGGTAAAAAAATATGATGTTGTAATCGTTGGCGGGGGCATCAACGGCACGGGTATAGCTCGTGATGCAGCTTTGCGTGGGTTAAAAGTCTGCCTGTGTGAACAAGGGGATTTAGCAAGCGCGACTTCATCTGCGAGCACAAAATTAATCCATGGTGGGTTGCGTTACCTTGAATTTGGAGATTTCAAACTAGTGCGCTCAGCTCTTCTCGAGCGTAAATTATTAATGGAATTGCTCCCCGGCTTCATCACGCCTTTGCGCTTTGTACTACCTTTTAAAAAAGGCATGCGCCCCTTTTGGGTTTTGCGCTTAGGCCTATGGATTTATGATCATCTTGGTCCCCTTGGCAAACTAGCCCCAACCAAAAAACGCACCTTTGAAAATAATGAATTCAGCACTGTTTTAAAAGATCACTTAAAACAAGGCTTAGAATATTCTGACGGCTGGGTAGATGATGCAAGGCTCGTTATTTTTAATGCCATAGAAGCCGCGCAAGAAGGGGCCGACATACGCTCTTGTTGCAAAGTCACATCAGCCAAAAGAGATGAGACCCATTGGAATGTTACGCTCTCAACTGGAGAACTTGTAAAAGCAAAAGCCATAATCAATGCAAGCGGGCCATATGTTAATCAGTTCATCAAAGAAGCTGAAAAATCAGAACCGCTCCGCCCGTTAAGGTTAGTAAGAGGCAGTCATATCGTTGTGCCAAAACTCTACGACCTGGACCAGGCCTTTATGCTGCAGCAAGACGATGGTCGGATTATTTTCACCATTCCATACGAAAAATACTTCACCCTCATCGGCACAACAGAAGTGCAGCATCATAGCTCATTAAAAAAGGTTGAGATCAGTGAGGAAGAAATTTCATATCTAATAGAAGCCGTGAGAAAAGATTTAAGAAAACACATCAAACACTCTGACGTCTGTTGGACATTTTCTGGTGTCAGACCATTATTTGACAGCTCAGAAAAAGGAGCAAATGCACCCAAAGCGGCGCACAAGGTGAGCCGGGATTATGAACTAGCACTTGATAAAGCAGCAGATCTCCCAATCATCCATGTGTATGGTGGGAAAATCACCACCTTTAGAAAATTAGCCATCGAGGCGGTTGATCTCTTATCACCTTTTTTTGCTAACCTTGGAAAAAGCCGCACTGATACGGTTCCGTATTCTGCATTTGACCAAGTTGGTCACGAAGAGTGGCTTAAGACCTATCATGAAAATTACGTTCTTTTGCCATTGTCATTGAGAAACCGATGGCTAGCATCTTATGGCCGGCGGGCTGATTGGTTCTTAAAAAAAGTGAAGTCAAAAAAAGATCTGGGCAAGGAATTTGGCGCTGGATTATTTGAGCGAGAAGTTAGATATTTAATGACCCATGAATGGGCGAAAACAGCTGAAGATGTGCTATGGCGCAGAACCAAATTAGGCTTACATATGACAACCTCACAGATAGACACTCTTGAAAAATGGATGAACGAACAACAAGAGCGCGAAGACTTATATCAACTATGAAATAGTTAGCCTACCATGAAGGGAAAAGAGGGGAGATTGAGAGAAGATGAAGACCTATATTCTTAGTCTTGATCAAGGAACGACATCAAGCAGAGCTCTCATTTTTGATAAAACCCAAGAGATTGTAGGCCTTGGCCAAATCCCTTTTAAACAAATATACCCAAAAGCTGGTTGGGTTGAGCACGACCCAATGGAGATTTGGCAGACAACTCTGGACGCCGCAAAAAAAGCCATAGAGCAAGCCCAAATAAGCCCGAGAGAAATTGCTGCGATAGGTATCACCAATCAGCGAGAAACTACAGTCCTCTGGGAGAGAGCAACTGGCCAACCGCTAGCAAACGCAATTGTTTGGCAAGACCGAAGAACAAGTGACTTTTGTAAAGAGCTAAAAGAAGCTGGCAAAGAACAATTTGTAAAAGAAAAAACAGGACTTTTACTCGATCCTTATTTTAGCGCTACTAAATTAAAATACTTATTGGATTACGCAAAAAACGATAGTGTGTCACTTCAAAAAAGAGCTGAACAAGGCGAGTTATGTTTTGGCACCATAGACAGTTGGTTGCTCTGGAATTTAACAGGCGGAAAACAGCATAAAATAGATGCGACAAATGCCTCAAGAACTATGCTTTTCAATATCCGCACCAGTGAGTGGGACGACGAGCTATTAGAGCTTTTCAATATCCCGCGTTCTATGCTCCCCGAGGTACGAAATACCGTTGATGAATTTGGAAATAGCGATCCAGATATTTTTGGCTGTTCCATTCCCATTAAAGCAATGGCAGGGGATCAACATTCTGCCCTTATTGGTCAAGCATGTTTTAAAAAGGGAGACATCAAATCAACCTATGGAACAGGTTGTTTTGCCTTGCAAAATATCGGTGAGGAAATCTCTTTCTCGGATAAAGGCCTTCTCACCACTTTAGCTTATCAGTTTAAAGGCAAACCCACTTATGCCATTGAAGGTTCTATTTTTATAGCAGGCGCTGGCGTTCAGTGGTTGAGAGATGAAGTCGGGTTAATCAAAGAAGCAAGCGAATGCGATGGATTAGCAAATTCCTCAAACCTGGAAGATCCCGTTTGTCTCATTCCCGCTTTTGCCGGGTTAGGAGCCCCTTATTGGCAAGCAGATGTAAGAGGGGCTCTCCTTAATTTAACAAGAGGAACGGGCAAAGCGGAAATCACTAGGGCAACATTAGAATCTGTTGGTTTTCAAACAAAAGATTTATTCAACGCCATGAAATCAGAAGAAAGAGAGACTTCTGATGCTAGGCTTACCCCCACAACATTGAAGGTCGATGGCGGTCTAACAAATTCAAACTGGACCATGCAATTTCTAGCTAATATTTTAAATTGCAATGTCGAGGTAAGTAAAACTTCAGAAGCAACCGCCTTGGGGGTTGCTTATCTAGCGGGTGCTGAATGTGGGCTTTATGGAAATTTGGAAGAATTTGCTGAAAATTGGCAATGTTCAAAACAATTCTCACCCGAAAAAGATGAAAACTGGCGAATTGAAAAATATCAAATCTGGCAAAGGGCCATTCATACTTTAAGAGATACACTCTAAAACCAGACAATATCTAGCTTTAGGGCAACATAAGAACTGCCTGGAATCTTTATAAAGTATGAAGCCCAAGTCTACGGATTATTAACCGAATCAGTCCAAATTATAACCATTCTTTCGGGCATCCATATTAAGTTTTAAACGCTTAAACAAGGGTAGGGCATTGATTTAAAAGCGATATGCTCTAAAGCTTCACCATTGTTTGGTTAAGCTGGTAATGGATTTTGAGTTATCTAGTAATGCGTTCCCCCAACTATGTTTTGGTATCGCATAGCATAAATTTGATTTTGTCACGCGTAACTCAACTAACTTTGTAGCGCGTAAAACTGGTTTCTGCGTAAAAGGCCTCCTTAAATTATTTAAGGAGGCCTTTTAATTTACAAAAAAGAATAATGATGATGAGTTAAGCTTAAGTCATTGAAAATTAAACGGCTTTATCAACCTTATCACCATTGGCTGTTTGCTCTGCATCAGATTTATCAGCTGTCTCACTAGCTTCTTCAGCTTTGCTCTCTTTCTTAGGCTTTTCACCGCCTTTAGCCACCCCAACCATAGCAGGGCGTAAAATTCTTTTATCAATTGTAAATCCTGGGGCAACCACTTCCATCACTGTGCCAGCAGGTACCTCCGGATTAGGAATTTCAAAAAGAGCTTGGTGAGAGTTAGGGTCAAATATTTCACCCTTAGGATCAATTCGCTTAATACCATGACGCTCAAGCACATTAGCTAATTCGCGCCCAGTCATTTCAACACCTTCAACAAGTGCTTTTAAAGCTGGGTCTTCATCAATAGCCCCTTCTGGCACAGCAGAGAGTGTACGCGCCAAATTATCATCAAGAGTGACAATGTCTTTTGCAAAATTAGTGATGGCAAATTTTGCCATATCTTGCTTTTCCCGCTCAGTGCGGCGACGCAAATTTTCCATTTCAGCAGCTTGGCGAAGTAATTTATCGTTAAGTTCAGCCACCTCAGTTTTTAGCTCTGCCACTTCAGTTTTTAGCTCTTCAATAGGAGCAACCCCTAATTCGGCCTCAACTTCTTCCAAACGGATTTCAGCTTCAGAAGGTCTAGTATTCAATTTTTCTTCATCTTTGTTTTGAAGCGGTGCGTCTTCATTAGATTTCTGGGCAGAAGTTTCAGGTGCACCAGTCTCTTTAACAGGGGCCTCTTGAGTTTTCGTCTCTTTAGGGTCTGGTGTTTCGCTCATAAGTTTTACGTTTTGCCTCAATAGTTTAGGTCACTAACTCCAAAGCCAAATTAGCGTGTTAAAAGCTTCAATTAATCTGGCAAGTTGAAGAATTCTATGGTTTCGAGATGGATATTGGCGGTTTAGTTTAAAAAATCAAGTCATTTACAGCCTAAAAAGAGATTTCTTGGGTAAAATTAATAACGAAATGAAATGAAACACTTAATCTCAAAAGAATAATATAACCCATAGCTTTCAGATGGTATCAAATGTCTCTTAGTTGCTAATCAACCGGCTCATTAATTTAGCAGTATAATCTACCATCGGTATTATTCGGGCATAATTGAGGCGGGTAGGGCCAATAATGCCCATAACGCCAACAATGTTTCTCTCACTATCTTTAAAAGGCGCCGCCACAATAGATGAACCAGAGAGTGAAAATAGTTTATTTTCTGAGCCAATAAAAATCCTCACCCCATTGGCTTCTTCTGAGGCACTTAACAGGCTAACAAGCTCATTTTTGGTCTCTAAATCATCAAATAGCTTGCGAACCCGCTCTAATTCTTCAGCGGCATTAATATCTTCAATGAGCTTCGAGCGGCCCCTCACAATCAGGCTTTTCTTGCCATTTTCCTCGCCAGACCATAGCGCAACACCAGATTTAATGAGTTTGGTGGTTAAATTATCAAGTTCAGCAGATTGAGTGCGTAATTCCTCTTCGATATAGAGCTTGGCTTCATCAATGGTGCGCCCTTGCAAGCGCGTGCTGAGGTAATTTGAGGCCTCGACAAGTGCTGATTGCGGCAAATCTTTAGGAATATCAATGATACGGTTTTCAATATTATTTTCCTCACCAACAAGCACCACCAGGGCTTTGCCAGCATCAAGACGAACAAACTCAATTTGCTTGAGTTTGTTGATCTGTTTTTCCGTAAGAACAATGCCCGCACATTGAGAAAGACCAGATAAAAGCTCACCAGCTTCAGTGAGCATGTCTTCTACTGGTTTATTCTGCACATCATTAGAGATTTGCTGCTCAATTGTTTGGCGCTCTTCTTTTGTCAAATCACCAACTTGCAGCAAGCCATCAACAAACATGCGAAGACCAACCTCGGTCGGCAAGCGCCCAGCTGATGTATGCGGTTGCACAATAAGCCCAGCTTCTTCCAAATCAGACATAACATTGCGAACAGAAGCAGGTGAAAGCGTCATAGGAAGGTGCCGGCTGATATTTCTTGAGCCAACAGGTTCACCTGTTTCAAGAAAACTTTCGACAATTGTGCGAAAAATCTCAACTGATCTGTTGTTCAAATCTAAAAGGTTATGAGGAGGTTGTTTGGCCATCTATTCTTCAAGTTTGCATAAGGGTTGATACAAATTAATAAGGGGGCAAAGTTTCGTCAATACAAGACTGAGTTTAAAACAAATCGAAAGCCAACAAAAAGCTCAAAAGTGTCTTGTGCTTAATCGCCGCCTGCCATAGGTTAGGGGCTTCAATCAGCTAAAAGAGGGGCTAAAGAGGTAAAAATGCGTCCAAGTAAACGTCAAAATGATGAAATGCGCCGAGTTTCAATCGAGCGAGCGGTGTCACTTCATGCAGAAGGGTCCTGCATGATTAAATTTGGAAATACGCATGTTTTATGCACAGCTTCGTTAGAAGAGCGCATTCCCCCCTGGTTAAAGGGGAAAGGCGAAGGCTGGGTAACGGCTGAATATGGCATGCTGCCTCGCTCAACATCAGACAGAATGCGCCGCGAAGCTAGCGCTGGCAAACAATCAGGTCGCACCCAGGAAATCCAGCGCCTTATTGGCAGGTCATTAAGAGCCGTTGTTGATATGAAAGCCTTAGGCGAGCGTCAAATCTCAGTTGATTGCGATGTGATCCAAGCTGATGGCGGCACAAGAACAGCATCAATCACAGGCGCTTGGGTTGCCCTTTATGATTGCATTGAATGGATGCGCGCAAGAGACATGATCACAGGTGATGTTTTAACAGGCCAGGTAGCAGCTGTTTCATGCGGCATATATAAGGGGCAAGAAGTTTTAGACCTTGATTATCCTGAAGATAGTGACGCTGAAGCTGATGCAAATTTTGTCATGACAGACAAAAACGGCATTGTTGAAATTCAAGGTACCGCTGAAGCAGACCCATTTTCTGAAGAACAATTCTCAGAGCTCATGCGCCTTGCAAAAAAAGGCATCGGCGAATTAGCTAACTTACAAAAATTAAGTGTGAGCTAAGCGCGGTTGTTTTGTGGGCATCTAAAGCGCATTAAAAAAACGCTCTGCATGAAGAGGGAGCATAGCCCATTTTAGGCTGAGGGACATGGCACAGCGTCAGCGAAGCTCGGATTTAGCACCGCATAGTGCGGTTGCTAGTGGGCAAGTTGAAGCACATAAAAGTTAGGCACGAGCACAGCGAGGAATAGCCCTGAGAGAAAAGCTACGGTTGCTTGTGAGGATACTTTGTGTGCATTTGGACACAATTTGCAGATGCTTTGTGGGCATCTGAAGCACAAAAATGTCAATCTGAAGCCGCATTTGCGGCGGTTGCTTGTGGGCAACCTGGGCCGCATTAAAGAGAGTCTATCGAAGATGAAATTACAATCAGGACAAAAACTCGTTGTTGCCAGCCACAATAAAGGCAAGGTGAGAGAGATTAATGAATTGATCAACCCCTATGGTTTAAACGCTGTATCAGCTGGAGAACTCGGTCTTCCTGAACCAGTTGAAGATGGGGATAGCTTTGCTGCTAACGCGATCATTAAAGCTGAAGCGGCAGCGAATGCTGCGGGTATCCCTGCTTTAGCGGATGACTCAGGTATTGAAGTTCATGCTCTTGATGGCGCACCAGGAATTTACTCAGCGCGCTGGGGCGGCGAGCAGGGTGATTTTAACATGGCCATGAGCCGTGTGAACGATGAGCTAAACGCCAAAGGTATCACTAAAGAAGAAGAGCGTACGGCTAATTTCACCTGTTGTTTGGCATTAGCATTTCCCAAAACGGAAGAACAGATGGAAACCCTAGTCTTTGAAGGAAAAGTTTATGGGTCTCTGGTTTGGCCTATAAGAGGAGAGCATGGTTTTGGTTATGATCCAATGTTTGTAGCCAAAGGAGAAACCCTCACCTTTGGTGAAATGGACCAAACGCGCAAACATGAAATGTCTCACCGCGCCAATGCATTTGCCTTGTTTAAAAAGGCCTGTCTTGTTGATTAATTTGTAGCATCAAAATTGGTTGAATTGCATTGATAAATAAGAAGGCGAAGTGGTTGCGTAAAACATGCTCCTAATAAATGAATTATTCGGTGTCTATATTCATTGGCCCTTTTGTGCGGCCAAATGCCCTTACTGCGATTTTAATTCACATGTTGCAAAAGAAGAAATCGATGAGCAAAGGTTCTTAAAGGCTTATAAATCTGAAATAGCGCATTGGGCTAATCAGATCCAAGCAAATGCAAGAGGTGGGGAAGCCGGTTTAAAGAAAATCTCGTCCATCTTTTTTGGTGGTGGCACACCTTCACTTATGAGCCCCAAATTAGTCGAAGCAATTTTAAATGAACTGGAAGTCGTTTTTGGGTTTTCTGAGACCATAGAGATTAGCCTTGAGGCCAATCCGCAAAGTGTTGATGCCTCAAATTTTAAAGATTTAAAAAGCATCGGCATCAATCGTCTCTCAATTGGGGTGCAATCTTTCGATAATGAGCACTTAAAAGCTCTAGGTAGGTTGCATGATGTGGCACAAGCCAAACAAGCAATTGAAATTGCACAAAATCATTTCGACCGCTTTTCTTTTGATTTGATCTATGGCCGCCCCAAACAAACATTAAGTGATTGGGAAAATGAACTCAAAGAGGCTATTGCCCATGGAACAACTCATCTCTCCCTTTATCAACTCACTATCGAGCCCAACACTCCCTATAAGAAGTTATATGATGCCGGAAAACTCATTATGCCGAATGAAGAATTAGCCGTTGATTTTTATGAGTTAACCCAAGAGCTGTGTGCTCAAAATGGGTTGCTTCAATATGAAGTCTCGAACCATGCAATAAAAGGAGAAGAGGCAAAACATAACCTGCTCTATTGGCGTTATGGTGAATTTTTAGGGTTGGGCGCGGGCGCTCACGGCAGAGTAGCATTAGGTGATAAACGTTATGCGACAAGCACGGCCAAAACTCCAACCCACTGGTTAAAGAGAGTTGAAGCTGAAGGGGTTGGTTTAAGTGAGCAAGAAGAGGTCTCTAAAGAAACACAAGCCATAGAAATGGTCCTTATGGGAATGAGATTAAAGAGCGGTATTTCCTTAATCGAATTAACCGAGCGAACAGGGCACACTATTGACGCTTCAGTTATCGAACGCCTCCAAGAAGATGAACTAATTAAAGCCAATCAAAAAGGTAAAAACGCCCTTCAGCTGATACCAACTGCAAGAGGAACCCAACTCCTAAATTACATGGCCGGTCAGTTAGTCGAAGGATTGATAGATACTTCAGACCTAAATTAACTTGGATACATGCCGGTTGCTGGTGGGCAATCTAAAGGCATAGCAAGAAAGAGCCGTGTTAGTTAGTATCAAAAAAAACTCTACTCGAAGAAAGAGCATTGCCCTTTTCGGGCAATAGGAGATGGCGCAGCCCGGCGCTTAGCGCTGCATAGTGCGGTTGCAGGTGGGCAAGCTGAAGCACATAAAATTTAGGCCCGAGCACAGCAAGGAATAGCCGTGAGAGAATAAGCGACGGTTGCTAGTGGGCAACCGAAGGAGCGTCAAAAAAACTTTAGCATCAAAAAGCCTCTCGACCAAAAGTCTTAGGAGATGGTTTGATGATTTTATTACTAAATTTCTGAACTTGTAGAATAGCAAAACGTCGTTCAGACAAACCATTTTGGTTCAAACGAAACAAGCCATCAACTCCTGCAAAACCACCAGGTTGCGTAAGATTGGCAACAGAATAACGCTGGCCCTTAGGTTGGTTCGCTAAAGATACAGC
>JAEPQF010000107.1 GCA_017640685.1 Hyphomicrobiales bacterium | reverse complement strand
GGTTGCTTGTGGGCAATCTAAAGCGCCACTTAAAAGCAATAGCCGTGAGAGAGAGAAAGAGAAAAAAACATGAAGTTAAAACTTGCGACTTGGAATATAAATTCTGTCCGTCTTCGAATTAATAGCTTAGCTAAATTTGCTTGCGATCAATCACCAGATGTCATAGCTCTTCAAGAAACAAAATGCGCAAATGATCAATTTCCTCTCAAAGCTATAAATGAAATGGGCTATGAACATGTCGCATTTCATGGGCAAAAATCATATCATGGCGTTGCAATACTTTCTCGCATTCCATTGGAAACCGTTGGCCAGCATGATTTCAATTCATCAAATGATACCCGCCATCTCGCTGTAAAATTAAAAACCGGAAGCCGTAGCAAACACCCGCTTGTTTTGCATAATTTTTATATACCGGCCGGCGGTGATATTCCTGATAGAGAACAAAATATCAAATTTGGTCAAAAGCTAGATTACCTAACGAACTTAACCAATTGGTTTGAAGATAGCTCAAACAATCATTCAGATAATATGATTATGGTTGGAGATTTTAATATCGCTCCACTTGAAACGGATGTCTGGTCACACAAACAATTATTAAAAGTGGTCTCCCATACCCCCGTTGAAGTTGAGCATTTAAAAAATTTGCAAAATACCAAAAATTGGCACGATATAATGCGCACATTCACTCCTGAACCTGAGCCACTGTACACATGGTGGAGTTATAGAGCTAAAGATTGGAAAGCGTCGAATAGAGGACGTAGACTAGACCACATTTGGACAACTCCTAAAGTAGCCAAAAAAGCAAAATCAATGGAAGTCATTACAGACATGCGCTCATGGGAAAAAGCCTCAGACCACGCCCCCGTCATCGCGGAATTTGAGCTTTAGTAGTTTTCTTTCTCAATAAAAGTCACAAAAAACTAGTTATACGAAGAATAAGTGACGCCACTTCGGCGTCAGGACATGGCGGAGCGGCAGCGCGGTAACATAGTGGGTAATCTAAAGTGCAGAAAAAAAGCAGCCCGGCAACTTAGTGTAGCCCAACGCGGTTGCTAGTGGGCAACTGAAGTACATCAAAAATGTAGGCCCGCTGCTTCGCAGCGGAACAGCCCGTGAACTAAAAAAACAAAAACACCTGCAATTCTAAAATTGCAGGTGTTTTACGTTTTGGTACCGCTCTTAATAACTTTACTTAAAGTAAAGTTTCAAAATTAGTGAGTTGCCATCATATATGATTCAAACGAAGCATTTTCAGCAACTTCTAATGTTTCATCAATCTGTTTAATCCGCTCTACCATCACAGATAAGCGAGATTTGATTGTCTGAATAAAATTGTCAGCAATGGCAGGGTTATCACCCATAATCGCATATAACATCTCACGAGAGATCTTAAGAGCTTTTACCTCTGATTTAGCACGAACTGTTGATGCATGAACATGATCAACAAGCATCGCCATTTCACCAACTAAAATCCCATGACCAAAATGTTCACGAGACCGGCCTATTTCAGGTTGCGCCAAGCGTTCAACCAAACCAACAACAATGAAATAAGCTGCATCGCCTGATTGACCATCTTCAATCATCACCTGACCAGGGCGAAAAACAACACGATCAGCGCCATTAATAATCATCATTAGTTGTTCGTCAGAAAGCGTAGAAAACACATCCAATTGTTTTAACGGCCCAACCAATTCGGCAAGCTTCATAAAATTGACCTCTTAAATTTTAATCATCCAATAGAAATTGGCTTGAGCAAAGCACCTGCTTCAAATGAAAAAAATCATTAAAAACAAATCTTTACTCAACTACAAACACCCCTCCCAAAACTGACAAATCTTCTTAAAACAATCTAAGAAAAGTCAACCAGAAGGCATGTTTTTACGCAATTTACTAAATGGATACCCCAAAATATGAAAAGAGTACTCTTCTCATACCGAAGTGAAAATCACCTCTTAATCAAGACGAACAACAAATTTGCCCTCATGTTGTTCATCAAGACAAGACCGACTGTAAGAGGTTAAAATAAAAAAATCCAGAGACCAAAATCAGAAGATTGTGGAAGACTAGGGGAGAAACTTAAGGAACAAGCTTATATCCCCCGGCCTCAGTTAATAAAAGTTCTGACTGTGACGGATCTATCTCAATTTTTTGACGAAGACGATAAATGTGTGTCTCTAAAGTATGAGTGGTAACTTTCGCATTATACCCCCAAACCTCATGAAGTAGCACATCTCTCGTAACCACTTTTTCACCGGCACGATAAAGAAATTTCAAAATAGAGGTTTCTTTTTCAGTTAAGCGAATTTTCTTCTCTTCACTATCAATAAGTAATTTAGAAGCCGGTTTAAAGCTATATGGCCCAATAGAGAAAACAGCATCTTCACTTTGCTCATGCTGGCGCAATTGAGAACGCACACGTGCTAAAAGAACACCAAAGCGGAACGGTTTGGTAACATAATCATTCGCTCCAGCATCAAGGCCTAGAATGGTATCAGCGTCAGAATCTTGCCCAGTTAACATGATAATCGGGCTCTTAAAACCGGAACGACGCAATTTTTTGCACATTTCACGGCCGTCAAGCTCTGGCATATCAACATCAAGCAAAAGCAAATCAATTTGCTCTTCTTCAGCCAATTTAAGGCCCACAGAAGGGCGATCAGCTGATAGAACTTCAAATTCATCATGTAATTGCAATTGATCAACAAGGCTTTCCCGCAAATCATCATCATCATCAACAATTAAAATTTTTCTTGTAGAGCTCATTATTATATCCCGTTGAAAATATTCGTAATCTCTTAGCACAACTGCTATAAATACTCATAAATCAATACATAGCTAATTTGGGTTGAATTTATGTCAACTTTTGGTGATCAGGTGCATTTTTCACTTTACATCCTAAATCGCAATCATGCAAAAGCAAGACTAAAACAAAAAGGATCACCTCGGACCTTTCCCTGTGCCATTGGTAAAAATGGCCAAACAATATTCAAACGGGAAGGAGATAATAAAACACCTATTGGCGTTTGGAAGCCATTAACCCTCTATTACCGATCAGACCGTGTAAAAAGACCCCTAACAAACCTTCCCATAAAAGCAATCAAACCTAATGATGGATGGTGCGATGAGCCATTTGATCCCAATTATAATCGCTATGTGAAACGACCTTACAAAAACTCATCTGAAACTTTATGGCGTGAAGATCACATATACGACATGCTCGTTGTCCTAAATCACAATCAAAATCCAAGAGTTCATGGGTTGGGCAGTGCCATTTTCATGCACATCGCACGACCAAATTATACACCAACTGAAGGATGCATTGCCTTTTCAAAACAACACTTTGAAAGAGTGATAAAGTCTTTGTCTTTAAAATCTAAAATAGTGATTTAGTCGTTTATTTTTCAAGAATATTCAATTCAGTTTTAAAAGCTGTTGCACTCCCAACACCGCCAAGGTTTGGTGAAATTTTCACAACATGATCAAACACAGATTGAAGCTCTTCAGGGCTCGCATTTCCCTCAACTGAAACAACAAATTTAATATCCTTAAAATGAGAACTCTCAACTCCAGTAATATCAAAAAGGCCGCGCATATCAGTTGTTCCACTCATATGAATTTTAATCGAGTTAAGCGGAATAGAGCGAAGAGCACAAACGGCAGAAAAGTTAGCTATAAAACACCCCGAAAGTGCAGCCAACAAATGCTCCTGCGGACTAGCAAAAGAATTGCCTCCACAAAGTTCATGAGGTTGATCCATTTCAATAGAAAAACTTCTTGTAATATCATCTCCACCAATTTGAGAGTTAGAGATTTTAGATACGCTACCCGTTTGTCCTGTCCAGTGACTATCAACCCGCCAATGACCTTCTGCTAATTCAGGTGCCATTTTAACTTCATCACGGATCATGTTCGCAAACTGTAAACAAATACCATTTACAACCTGTTCATCATTCAAAGAAGGTGAAATATCCATCTATCTTGCCTTGTGAAATGTTTCTCAAATTCATCTAATAATCGTCCAAACAAACCTTAACAGAGAGATAATTAACAAATCATCAATTATTACGTGTAGATTTTAAAGAGTACACTTTCGCCGAAATAAAAAGAGCCCAACCAAAGGCTGAGCTCTAAAGTAAACAATAAAAATCAATAACTTAAACTATCTGACCCGACGCGGGTTCATATAAAGGTCACTCTCTAAAGATTCAAGCTTCACATCTTTAAGTTTGCCAGATGCCATATCTTTCACCAAATCTTGGACATGATATTGAGCTTCATCATTAAAGCGCAACATCGTACAAAACATTTGCAACACATACTTCATCTCAGCATCACAATGCTCTGCTTTCACCCAGCACTTCCATTTACCACCAAGATTTAAAACACGGCCATTCAACTTACCAACTTTGTGCCCACGCCCATCATAAAGCACATAGTCATCACCAATATTAATCCAGCAACGACGCAAATAATAAAACTTCGGCACCCCATCTCGCAGAATAAAAAAGGAATAACGCTCTGGTTGAAAAAACCACTTATAAGCAGAGCGTTCCACCTGAATAAGTTGCTCATGCTTAGTAAGATTAATGCTATAAGCGGTAACTGGAAAACCTTTGGCACCATGGGTTAATTGCATTGAGCGGCCCAATAGTAAATCCATTGTACCGCGCCAATTCACCTCGTCCGTGAAAAGTTTAATCACCATCCGGCGCTTCATGCCGGTTTCTTTTTTCCAGGCACCTTTTCTATAAGCAACCAAGCCAACACGCTTACCATTTTCTTTTACTTCACCAAGAATATCCATATCCTTGGTAAATTGACGAGACTTCGCCCGATAGCGATCTTGCTGATAAATACCAATTTCAGTCGTATTCAAATCTGTTAGCCACAAACTAACATCAAACTTAACGCGTTTTTCAACTGGTGCATTTGCACTCGATGCATCTTTGGTCTGGCTGCCCATTACCTGTTCTCCAAATAAGCCTAAAAAAATAAGACACAAAGCAGCTCACCACTTTGCACGAATCAATTTAAGCCAACCCTACCATGTTCGCGGCATCATTAGAGCTAGCCCTTAGAACTTATCCAAATTTAAATTGAAGTATGAAGGAAATAAGAAATTTACATCGACCAAACTCTAAAGATTGACGAAAGATAGAATTAAGCTTTTCTTGGCCCAAAAATAGCCGTCCCAACCCGCACATAATCAGCCCCAAATTCAAGAGCTGTTTCATAATCAGCACTCATCCCCATCGAAACTTCAGCAATTTCATTTTCTTTTGCTAGATGTTTTAACAAAACAAAATAAGGAGAAGGTTCTTCATCAACCGGAGGAATGCACATCAAACCAGAAATTGTTAAACCAAACTCTTCGCGGCATTGTTTTAAAAACGCCTTTAAGTCGTCTGGCGCTACACCAGCCTTTTGTGGTTCTTCTCCCACATTAACTTGCACAAAAAGCTTAAGTTCTTTTCCTTGAGCTTTCATCTCTTTTGCAATCGCGCCAGCAATTTTGGGGCGATCAATAGTTTCAATCACATCAAATAATGCAACCGCCTCAGCCGCTTTATTTGATTGAAGCGGCCCTATTAAATGCAGTTCAATATCAGGAAACTGAGCTCTAAGTTCAGGCCATTTACTCGCCGCTTCCTTCACACGGTTTTCACCAAACAAACGGTGCCCTGTCTCCAACGCTCCAATTATTTCTGTTGCAGAACGGGTTTTGCTCACAGCAATTAAATTCCCACACCCTGCATTATCTCCCGCTATTTCCAAGGTCGCTTTTATTTTGTTTTTTATTTCACTTAAATTTTGTTGGATCGTCATTAGCAATCACAAACCCTTATTAAAAAAATTCCCTGCAATAGAATTACTCATAGATATGAGAATCACTTGACACAATTATCATTTCACTCTTTTCTTGGCACAAACTATTTATACCCGCAACGGTTTCGAGTGAGCAACCATAAGGGGCCAAAAAAAGTCGGTTGCTCGTGGCGGTTTCTGGTGGAAAACTGAAGCCGCATCAAAAGCGGGCATCTCGAGCACAAAAATGCGGGTGCTTTGTCGGCACCTGAAGCACAAAAATTTCAACCTGAAAGCGCAATAAAAAAGGATATATCTAAAATGCAATATGTCGCCATTTGTATCGACAAAGAAAATTCAGAAAACCTTCGCCTGGAAAATCGCGGTGACCATATCGCTCACCTAAAAAAGGTAAAAGATAACATGCTCCTGGCCGGCCCATTCCTAACTGACGCCGGCAGAATGTGCGGCTCTCTTCTTGTCTTTAATGGTATGAAGCTAGAAGAAATTGAAACATGGCTTGCAGAAGACCCTTATGCAAAAGCCGGCCTCTTCGCCTCAGTAGAAGTCAAACCCTTCAAACAAGTTATATAAAAATAACAACGCAAAGAAAGTAAAATATCAACGACTAGAAAAAGGAACGCTCTGTCGGAGGAAGAAACATTGCCCTTTTTTGTCCTTCAGTTGCCCACAAGCAACCGGATTAGGGCAGTAGAACATGGCAGAGCGCCAGCGCGGTTGCAGGTGGGCAACCCGAAGCGCAAAAGGAATGCAGCCCGCTGCTTAGCGGCACCCCACGGAGTGCCTGCCGCCTTTGGCGGCAGAATAGCACGTGAGAGAAAACTAAGACACCCGTTTGGTCTCAAACGGTCGTAAAGATAAAAGGTCCGCCACATCCGCGCGGATCTTTTTCTCACTGTAATTAGCTAAAGCTTTACGGTCCCCAATTTCAGCCAATGTAACAGGCTCACCAATGCGAACATGAACATCTAGCGGCCCCGCTCTTAATAAACTCCAAACATGCCCACCCATTTCCATGTCACCATACCAGGCAACAAGGGGCCGGGTTCTGCGTCCCAAAGGAACACCACCTAAAAAAGTGTAAGCAAGAGCAATTGTTTGAACATTCGTCTCTTTATCAGCCAAACTTGCAGCTGCAAAAAGAGAGCTTTTAAAATTCAACACCCGGTTGCCATCACTACTGGTGCCTTCAGGAAAAAGAACTATATGATCTCCCTCAGCAATGCGTTCAGAAATCTCTTTAGCAGAATTTAAACTCTCAGTGCGTTTCTCACGGTCAACAAAAATTGTACGCTGTAAATTCGCCAAAACCTTCACACCTGGCCATGTCCCAACTTCCCGTTTAGCAACAAATGAAAGCGGAGTAAGAGCTGTGAAAACAATAATGTCCATCCAGGAAATATGGTTCGCAACTAATAACGCTGGCTTATCTGGAACGATCTCCCCATCAACATGAATGCGCAATCCCATAATGCGAGCAATGAGCTTATGATAATAATGAGGAAGAGTGCGCGCTAAGGGCAGGTTTAATTTGATAAACATCCATTGAAAAGGAATGAGAACCAAAGTGATGAGAAAAAACCAAAAGAGAACCCAAACAGCTCGCAAAGAAGACATAACACACACCCAATACTATAGTTATTCGTCAAAAATCTAAAAACTAAAACTCATCTAAAAAGTTTCAACAAAGCATCAACAATAATCTGGCTTAGCCAGTAGTCAGTTAGTCATTTTCATCCAGTGGCACACCATAGAGTTCCAACCGATGGTCAACCAATTTAAATCCAAGTTCACGTGCCACCCGTTCTTGCAACTTTTCAATTTCTTCATTGCTAAACTCAATCACGCGCCCTGATTTCAAATCAATCAAATGATCATGATGTTCTTCCGCTACGGTTTCTAAGCGAGCTTTCCCATCACCAAAATCATGACTTTCAACAATCCCCGCATCCACAAACAAACGGACAGTTCGATAAACAGTAGAAAGAGAAATTCTGTCATCAACTTCATGCGCCCGTGAATAAACATCTTCAACACTCGGGTGATCCTTAGCCTCAGATAAAACACGAGCAATCACACGGCGCTGATCAGTCATACGCATATTTTTCTCAGCACATAACAATTCAAGCGAAGATAGATCTTGCCCACCGTCACTAGCAGCTTTGCCCTCAACCTCTTTCTTATCGATCATAAGATACCTCAAATCCCCTCAAAACCCCTAAATAGAAGCTATAACGGCAATACTATCCACCTGTAAAGCTAGCACTTCACAAAAAGCAATATTCTTAAGATTTTAGATAACCTAAGTCAGAACAGACAATCACTGATTAGAAGATGAACAAAAAACTTTATTCATCATCAAGAATTAAGCGCATCATCAACGCACTTGAGGCTTTTTCGCCTTTTTCACTCTTATAGTAAGCCTTGCGTTCCCCAACCACTTCGAAACCTGCTTGGTTGTAAAGCTCAACAGCTCCCTTGTTATTTTCATCAACCTCTAAATGCAACTCTTTGATCCCCTTATCGTAAAGCGTATCAATCGCAACATCGAGCATACCTTCAGCGACACCTTTTCTCCGGTGTCTGCGTCCAACAGCAATGGAAATAACTTCAGCTTCATCCGCCACGCAACGAACAAGCAGAAACGCATTTGGGTTTCTATCCCCATTAGAGAAAGCGCCAAGCACCTTCATTTGATGGTCTTGTAAAAATAAAGCGAAATCATGCGCCCCCCACCCACGAGTGAAAGACTTCTTATGCAAGTTGGCCAGGCAATTGATGCTATCAATTCCTAAATCTTTAACAGTATATCCATTTTCCAGAACTCTCATCAGAGCCTCCGTACCAATGTTTTTCCCAACTGAGGTTTCGCATCCGGCGCACGTAAATATAAAGGGGACACTTCGTCATTTTTTTTCAAATAATGATCTTCAAGCTCTAATAAATCTTCAGCCCGTATGTCTAAATCAATAGACCTAACAGCCTCACATGACAAAGATGTATCACTATTACCTTGCTGTTTTAACTCACAAAATTTAAATGCGCCAGGCCCAAAACATAAAGAAATATCATATTGTTCAACAAAACTGAGAACCTCAGAATGTGTAATCAAAAGCGGGACTGTCACATTTTTTAAAGCACCAGAACCTTCCCTCGCCTCTACAGTCTTATGAAACACATGGACATAAAATTCATCTCGTCCAGCATCTAGAACATGACAAAGATTAAAGGAACCAGACGAATTAAAATTCAGCGGCTCAAATTCAACTTCAGGGCCTTGCCGCAAAAACTTCTGTGCTGCCACCACTGAACAAACAGCTCCATATAAAGGAACATCGCACGCAAGGGCCATACCCTTGGCAAAGGCTATTCCAACACGAACGCCAGTAAACGACCCTGGCCCCATTGTACAACTGATTCTGTTAAGAGATTCATAACCAATGGCAGCTTCTGCAAGTAACTCATCAACTTGCGAAATAATATGTTCAGCATGACCACGGCGAATATCAGCAAAACGGGTGAATATTTTTCTGGTTTCAGGCGCACCAATAGAGAGCGCTGCCGAACACGAAGCCCCCGCTGTATCAATCGCTAATTCACAAATCATCTGATTATAAGTCTAAGAAAAATAAATGGACAAAACCTAATACGCATCTTCAGCTGGTCGAACAGCCTGTACTTCAGGCAAGAAGTGACGCATCAGATTTTCAATACCATGCTGCAAAGTCACTGTTGAACTTGGACAACCTGCACAAGCGCCGCGCATTGTGAGGTAAACAATTCCATCGCGAAACCCTTTAAAGACAATATCACCGCCATCTTGCGCAACAGCAGGACGAACCCGTGTTTCCAAAAGTTCTTTAATCGTATTCACCGTCTCTTGATCTGCTGGGTCATAAAATTCCTCTTCAGTCTGAGAAATACCTGTTTCGCCTTCAGAAATAACAGGATCACCCGACATGTAATGCTCCATAATAGCACCCAAAACCGCCGGTTTTAAGCTTTGCCACTCCATAGAGCCTTTCGTTACTGAAATAAAATCAGTCCCAAGAAAAACAGTTTCAACCCCATCAATACCAAACAAACGCTGCGCCAAAGGAGAGTTTTCAGCCGTATCACGAGATAGAAATTCCATATTTCCCTGATCAATCACAGGTTTACCAGGAATAAACTTCAATGTTTGCGGATTTGGCGTTGCTTCAGTTTGAATAAACATAAAAACTCTCTCTGTCTGAGCCAAAAAACTTAAATGGCTATAAAGTAAGGATTTACGCTATAGTATAGCATAATTACAATTAAGAATCTTTCTAAACTAGGTCGTTATAGCCCAAAAGTGATCAATTGACCAGTGAATAAAATTCATAGGCTATAATTTATATTTATCATGTCCAATTTAAGCAAGTGATGTGATCTCATCCCAGGTTAAGTGCCCAGGAATAATAGAAATAGGAATAGGAAAAGTACCAGCTTTATTGCCAGTAAAGAGATTTGAAATCAACGGACCAGGGCCAGATTGCTCAACAGAAGCACCAAGTACGATAATGGCAATGTCCTCATCAACCTCAATCAATTTAGAAATTTCATCCGCCTTTTTACCTTCGCGAACAATCTCTTCTACCTCAAGATCCTCAAAACCGGCACCTTTAAGCTTTCTTCGAAAGAGGCGAAACACGGCCTTAGCCTTCTGCAAAGCTTCTTCTCGTTGAATTTCTTTAACACCCAACCAATGCTGAAAATCACTTGGTTCTATCACATAAAGCATAGAAATCATGCCCCCCGTGCGTCTCACACGGTTGGCGGCAAAAGCAAGGGCTGCTTCAACTTCTGGTGCTTCTTCTTCAACAACAACCAGAAATTTACGAACATGCCCAGATTCAAAAACATTTCTACCTGCATCTGTCATGCGGCCTATCGTGCCAAATGATCATCCATTCGCCAAGCTGTTTCTGAAAAATATTGACGAAAAAGTCAAAATTAAAAAAATTAAAGAGGCAATCAATCTGATCACCTCTCTATAAAACCATTAAAACTAAC
This sequence comes from Hyphomicrobiales bacterium, assembly GCA_017640685.1. Lineage (GTDB taxonomy): Bacteria > Pseudomonadota > Alphaproteobacteria > Rhizobiales > HXMU1428-3 > HXMU1428-3. The sequence continues at coordinate 698 of JAEPQF010000107.1, read as the reverse complement.
TTTTTAAAGACAAATTAATCTTAGTGATCAGGTCCTGTGGAGCCGTTGTTTTTGGATCATTCATATATTCTTCAAAAGGAGGTTGATCTCCAAGCTCTAAATCTTGCTCCAAAAGCCATGTTCCATAAAACCAATTATAAGCTTTTGATAACTCCGCGTAAGGACCAACATGTTCAAGTGTTGCAACACGGCCTGCTTTAATAACAACCTCTTCGATAGAGTCTGCCATCTTCGTTGTCTCAATATCAAATGCAGCAGGGATGGAAAAACCTGCATAAGAGCGCAACTCAGAAACATCCACTGAAGACGGGTCATCATAATAAATACCAATCGCCCGTGTATCTGGGCTTGGCACCAGTTGATTACCACTTGCCCACATATACAAACGATCAAAAGCTTTCCCTATTTCCATGTAAGACCCTTTATGGGCTACACCAGCTAACCGAATTTCATCCATCTCACGGATTGTCACTGAATACATTTTATCTTCCTTAATAGATAAAGGCTGGGCAAACCGTGTTGGATCATTTAGTCCACTACGATATGCACCTGGAGGAACTTCATAAACTTGTCTAAAGGCACGACTAAACGCTTCAACACTACTGTATCCAGTTCGCTCTGCAATCTTGGAAAGCACAACTTGATTGTCAATCAACTCTCCCGCAGCTCTGTGCAATCGCAAACGCTTTACAGTTTCT
>JAEPQF010000106.1:247-11617 GCA_017640685.1 Hyphomicrobiales bacterium | reverse complement strand
AAGTCAAATTAGTGTTGTGTAATAAGCGCACTTTTTAAGGGGCACGTATTTAGAATGGTTTTTGTAGGTAATGCCAAATTGGTGAAGTCAATGAAAGGGCTCAGACCCCTTAATCAAGCTATTGATCGCACCATGAAAGCAGCTGTCTTGTGTTTAGGGATAACAAGCGCATCTTTCGTAATGGGAATTTCAGCAAATGAAGCGAATATTGCTGTAAATTCAAAGTCTCCATTCAGTATAGCAACAGCTCAGGCACAATCTGGTACAGTTCGGGCCATCAAGGTAACTGGTAATCGTCGTGTTGAGCCTGAAACAGTTAAATCCTACTTAAAATTCGGAGTTGGTGATCAATATTCAGCATTTGCTGTAGATGAATCGCTTCAATCTCTTTTTGGTACTGGTCTCTTCAGCGATGTTTCAATTGATAAGTCCGGAAGCACGGTTACTGTCTTTGTTGAAGAAAATCCTGTGATCAACAAAGTGGCTTTTGAAGGCAACAAAGAAGTTGATAACGCATCTATTGCTGCTGAGGTTCAGTCTAAAACTCGCGCAATCTACACACGTGCCCGTGTGCAATCAGACATTCAACGTATTTTAGATCTTTATCAGGTTCGTGGTATTTTCACAGCGAAGGTTGAGGCAAAGATTATTAAGCTTCCTCATAACCGCGTAAACCTTGTTTATGAAATCGTAGAGGGTGATGCTACGAAAGTTAAAAGCATCAACTTCATTGGCAACCAAGCATTTTCTGATAGTCAATTAAAAGATGTGATCACTACAGGTGAATCAGGACTTTTAAGCTTCTTAAAATCAAACGATATTTACGACCCAGATCGCCTAAACGTTGACCGCGAACTTGTTCGCAGATTCTACCTCACCAACGGTTATGCTGATGCTCGTGTCCTTAATGCCGTTGCTGATATTGATGCTGAAGGCAAAGCTTTTTTCGTCACCTTCACTGTGGATGAAGGCGAGATGTACCGAATTGGTAACGTCAATGTAGAAACGACAGTTTCTTCTATCAATGTTGATAATCTTGGAGCTACTGTTTTAACAAAACCAGGCGCGATTTATGACGCAACTAAAATTGATAAAACAATTGAAGCTCTAACATTGGCTGTTTCAGCACAAGGTTACGCATTTGCTCAAGTACGTCCTCGTATCGAACGTGACCCAATTGGTCGCACAATCGGTATTACTTACCTAATTGAAGAAGGGCCTCGTGTTTATATCGATCGCATTAATGTTTACGGTAACACACGTACAAAAGATTATGTTATCCGCCGTGAGTTCAGATTGGTTGAAGGTGATGCATACAACAGACTTCTTGTAAGAAACGCTAGAAAACGTCTACAACGCCTTGGTTTCTTTGAAAAAGTCGATATTTCGCGTGAAACTGGCTCATCTCCTGATCGTGTTATCCTCAATGTAAGTGTTGTTGAGAAAAACACAGGTGAACTTAGCTTTGGTGCTGGTTATTCAACATCTGAAGGTGTTATTGGTGATATCTCTATCACAGAAAGAAACTTGCTTGGTAATGGCCAATTCCTAAGATTAGCTCTTGGCGGTAGTTTTGAACGTCAACAAATTGACCTAAGTTTCACAGAGCCTCGTTTCCTTGATATGAACTTGGCAGCAGGTTTCGATATTTTCCATAAAGAAATCGACCGCTCTGACGAATCTAACTTTAAAAACCGCAAAACTGGTGGTGGCTTACGTCTTGGTTTCCCAGTTGCTGAAAACCTACGTGGCTCTATTCGTTACACATTCACTCGCGATGACATCTACGAAGTTGAAGCCGATGCATCTGATGCCATTAAGCAGCAAGAAGGCGTATCGAATATTTCATCTATTGGTTACACATTGACATATGATACCCGTAACCATCGCAGCAAACCAAACCGCGGGCTATACCTTTCACTTTCACAAGATTTTGCAGGTGTCGGCGGTGATGTGAACTACCTTAGAACAATTGGTGAAGCCCGTGCTTACTACCCTCTATGGAACAAGGTAACTCTAGTTGGTCGCTTAATTGGTGGTGTAATCACTGGCACTGGTGGAGATAAAGTAAGATTGAATGACCATTTCTTCAAAGGTGGCGAAACAATTCGTGGCTTTGAATCAGGTGGCCTAGGACCTCGTGAGGTTGGTGGTGATCGTGATGCATTGGGTGGTAAAATCTTCTATGCCGCAACGGTAGAAGCTCGTTTCCCAATCCCATTCATCACAGAAAACACAGGAATTTCAGCAGCTGTCTTTGCTGATGCCGGCTCTGTTCATGATGTCGATTTACCTGACGGAACAACAACATCAGCATTTGATGAAGACTCAATCAGAGCGTCAGTTGGTGGCTCACTTCTTTGGGACTCACCTGTTGGACCAATTCGGGCTGACTTAGCTTACGTGATTGAAAAAGAAGATTTCGACGAAGAAGAAGTTTTCCGCTTCGGCGCTTCAACAAAATTCTAAGTCTCGTATATTTTTCTAAAAACATTTCCCTCATGCTCTCTTAATGAAAGCATGAGGGTATTTCTATAAAGGACCAGCCCATGGAGCACCCAGGATTTTTCCAAAAGGTCGGTCCATTTCGGATTGCGGAAATTTGTGAAAAACTCAAGATCGAAGAGATCGTTTCGCAAAACAAAGACCAAGATACTCTACTTAATGATGTTGCAAGCCTCGCCTCTTCAAATGAAGGACATTTAAGCTTTTTTGAAGATAAAAAACTTATTGAAACGTTCCAATCTTCAAAAGCATCAGCTTGTTTTGTTAAACCGCAATTTAAAGACCAAATTCCATCAACTATGGTTGGCCTAATCACGAATAAGCCGCATGAAACCTTTGTTGAGGCCATAAATTTATTTTACCCAACAGCCAGTTTTCAAGGTGCAACTCAAAATACTAATGGAGCATTAATTGATCCATCAGCTGTCATTGAGGAAGGTGCAATCGTTGAAGCTGGCGCAGTCATAGGAAAAGAAGCTCATATTGGCGCCGATACAATCATTTGCTCCGGCGCTGTTATTGGATATAGAACTTATATCGGAAGAAATTGTAAAATCGGTCCCAATGCAGTTGTAACCCATAGCTTAATCGGTAATGAAGTAACCATACATTCAAGTGCCGCTATCGGCCAAGACGGTTTTGGGTATATCATGGGCCCTGGTGGTCATAAAAAGGTTCCGCAAATTGGTCGCGTTATCATTCAAGATAAAGTTGAAATCGGTGCAAACACATCAATAGATCGTGGCGCATTAACTGATACAATCATCGGTGAAGGTACAAAAATAGATAACCTTGTGCAAATAGCCCATAATGTGGTAATTGGCTGTCACGCAGTTATTGTGTCTCAAACAGGCATTTCAGGTAGCTGTAAAATCGGGAATTATGTCGTCATGGGCGGGCAAACAGGCGCTGTTGGGCACATTGAAATTGGAGATGGCGCGCAGATCGCCGCTTCAAGTAATGTACACAAAAGTGTACCTGCAAAAGCTCGTTACGGAGGCACACCAGCCAAACCTATGAAACAATGGTTCAAAGAGATTATCGCTGTTGAAAAAATGGTAGAAAACAGAGATAAAAAACTAAAGAAATAAACAAGCCACACCATCAAAGTCAGCATGAGTTTAAATTGTTGAAAGTGACTGACTTAAGAAGCCTGGTGGGGAATAAGTTTGCATAATATTTGAGGATAAAAACTATGGATGAGAGCGCAGCAAAAGGAGAGTTAGGAACAGCCGATATCGCTGATATCATGAAATATCTTCCACATCGCTATCCTTTTTTACTCGTTGATCGCATCATCGACATGTACAAAGATGAAAGTGCCATTGGCATTAAAAACGTCACATATAACGAAAATTTCTTTCAAGGTCATTTCCCTGAGCACCCTGTTTTTCCCGGTGTACTGCTTATTGAGGGCATGGCACAAACGGCCGGTGCATTATGCGTTGCAAACTTGGAAGACCAAGCAGAAGAGCAGTTGGTTTACTTTATGGCAATTGATCGCGCTCGCTTTCGCAAACCTGTCGGGCCAGGCGATCAAGTTCATTATCATGTTCAAAAAATCCGCAGCAGAGGACGTGTATGGCGTTTTTCAGCTGAAGCTAAAGTTGATGGCGAGCGCGTAGCCGAAGCCGAAATTAGTGCCACAATCGTTGATGTGTAAGGATCATATGTCAGAGAATAAAATTCACGCTTCATCCGATATTTCAGCAGATGCAAAAATTGGATCAAATGTAGAAATCGGCCCCTTTTGCCAAGTGGGCCCTAATGTTGAAATTGGTGACAACGTAAAGCTTCATTCTCATGTTGTTTTATGTGGGCAAACCTCAATCGGAGATGATTGTGAAATCTATCCATTTGCATCTTTGGGCAAAATCCCTCAGGTCGCAAATTTCATAGACCCAGAACAACAAAGCAAATTGATCATTGGCAAAAATAACCGTATCCGCGAGCATGTAACCATGCATTCTGGCACCGAACATGGTGGCTGGATCACAAAAGTTGGAGATAACGGGCTTTTTATGGCCGGCTCTCACATTGCCCATGATTGTATCCTTGGAAACGATATTATTTTTGCGAATAACGCCACATTAGGTGGCCACTGCACAATTGGTGACGGAGCAATTCTTGGTGGTTTAACTGCCGTTCACCAATTTGTTCGCATTGGTCATAAAGCCTTTATTGGTGGCATGTCAGGTGTCGAGCATGATGTTATCCCTTATGGCATGGCCATCGGTCACAGAGCAGGCCTTGGTGGTTTAAACATTGTTGGCCTGAAACGATCTGGCTTTTCAAGAGAAGACATTCATCAATTAAGAAACGCTTATCAAGATATCTTTGCTGATAAAGGAACACTCAAAGAAAGAGTGGCCCAAGTTGAGAAAGATTATAAAGATAATGAATGTGTACAAGAGATGCTTGACTTTATTCGCAATGAATCAAGCCGCGCACTATGTGTACCAAGAGATCACAATTAAAAGACAACCAAAGTCTTAAAGTTAAACAGAAGAAATTAAGAAACCAAAGAGTAGTGCAAAAAGGCAATGAAATATCTCTTTGGTTTCAATATGTTGCTAATTATATCGCATCCAGGAAAACAGCAAGATGCAACATACCCATTTAAGCAAAGAAGAAACGAAACAAGGCTTAAAAACTCCATTAGGCATTCTAGCCGGCAATGGAACTCTCCCCCTTTACATAGCCGAAAGATCACAAAAATCAGGCAGAGATGTATTTATTCTTGGCATAGATGGAACTGCATCTAAAGACATAGAAAATTACCCTCATACATGGCTGAAATGGGGTGAGGTCGACAAACTTTTCAAAACTTTAAAAAAAGAAAAAGTTGAACAACTCTTGTTTATAGGGGGGGTCTCCCGTCCTGATTTTAAAGACATTCATTTTGATTTTGGTATGATACGCAACTTACCTTTTGTCTTTAGTCTTACCATGGGTGGTGATGATAGCGTTCTGACTAACATTGTAAGTTTTGTAGAAAGTAAAGGTTTAACAATAGTAGGCGCTCACGAAGTTGCTCCAGAACTAACCGCAGATGCTGGTGTGTTTACAAAAAAATCTCCGACTAAAATTGATCGTAAAGATATTCAAAAAGGGATTAAAACCGTTCTATCTCTGGGGGAAATGGACATTGGCCAAGGAGCTGTGGTTGCCAGAGAATATGTCCTTTGTGTCGAAGCAGCGGAAGGCACTGATAACATGCTCGATCGGGCAAAAGGCTTGAGACAATGGGGAAAAGGCTGGCTCAATAAACGCAACGGCGTTCTTGTAAAACTGCCCAAACCCAATCAAGAATTAAGAATAGATATGCCAACAATTGGGCCTAAAACAATTGAGTTAGTCGCAGATGCTGGCCTGAATGGAATAGCGATTGTTGAAAACAAAGTTTTAATGAGTGAAAAACAAAAAACAATCGATCTAGCGAATAAATTAGGAATTTTTATCCTAGGATTGAAAGAAGAAGAGTTATCTCTTTAAATCAATATGTTTTTCTAAACTTAATAGTTAAAAGGCCCTTCAGTAATGAGTAAATCCCCCCCTTATAAATTACACATTATTGCTGGTGAGCATTCTGGCGATGCTTTAGGCGGCAAATTGATGCAAGCTTTAAAAGAAGAATTAGGGGAAGAAAACGTTTCATTTCAAGGCCTTGGAACAGAGTCTATGGAAGCTCAAGGTCTAAAATCTCTCTTCCCAATGGAAGAGGTTGCGATAATGGGGCCATTCGCAATTTTAGTTCGCTTACCGAATTTAATAAAGCGTGTACATGAGTGTGTTGATCATGTTTTGGAGCATAAACCAGATGGCTTAATCATAATAGACAGTCCAGAATTTACACACCCAATCGCTAAAAGGGTACGTAAAAAAGCCCCTGATATTCCGATTGTAAATTATGTTAGTCCAACGGTTTGGGCATGGCGACCAGGGCGTGCTAAAAAGATGAAACCTTATGTAGATGAGGTCCTCGCTCTGCTTCCCTTTGAGCCACAAAAACACAAAGAACTCGGCGGACCATCTTGTCATTATGTTGGTCATCCATTGATTGAACAAAAACAATGGATCTCAGAACTTAATGAAACAGAGTTATTAGAAAAACTCGGCATTGAGAAAAGTGCAAAAATTCTAACTATTTTACCAGGCAGCCGCTCAAATGAAATCAAACATTTAATGACACCTTTCGGTGAGGTCGTTGGGCAATTAAATCAAGAAATCGGTCCAATTGAAGTTCTATTACCAACGGTAAACTCAGTCAAAGAAGCGGTTAAAGAAGCGGTTAAAACATGGCCTATCAGGCCTCATATCATTGAAGGTCAAGAAGATAAGTTCAGAGCTTTTAAATGCGCCACTGCTGCGCTTGCCGCTTCAGGAACAGTTACATTAGAGTTGGCAATAACAGGCACCCCAATGGTGGTGGCTTATAAATATGATAAGTTACTACATCTATTAAGGCCGCTTATAAAAGCAGATATGTTCGCCTTAGCTAATCATATTTTAGGAAAAAAAGCCTTCCCAGAGTTCATTCAATATGATTGCACGCCAGAAAAAATTGTAGGCGCTCTCGCTCCTTTATTTGATCCCTCTTCTAAAGAATACAAAGAACAAAAAGCTAATCTAAATCAAATCGATGAAAAAATGTTTGCTGCCGGCCCAAGACCATCAATCGCAGCAGCAAAGCAAACTATTGAAACAATATATAAAAACAAAAAATAACAAGAAAAATACCGCTCTAAAATCTAGAGCGGCTTTTTAAAATAAATATTGTTTAAACCTTAGCGGTTTGAAGTAGGCACATAGTCACGTTCTGTTGGGCCTGTATAAAGCTGACGAGGGCGACCAATACGCTGTTGTGGGTCTTCAATCATTTCTCTCCATTGAGCAATCCAACCAACCGTACGTGCTAACGCAAAGAGTACTGTAAACATTTCTGGCGGGAAGCCTAATGCACGAAGTGTAATACCTGAGTAGAAATCAATATTCGGGTAAAGCTTCTTCTCAACAAAATAAGGGTCTTCGCGAGCAATGCGCTCAAGTTCCATAGCAACCTGCAAGAGAGGCTCATCTTTAAGGCCAAGCGTATCAAGCACTTCATGACAAGTCTTCTGCATAACGGTTGCGCGAGGGTCATAGTTTTTATAAACCCGGTGACCAAAGCCCATAAGACGGAATGGATCGCTCTTATCTTTCGCACGTGCAATATATTCAGGAATACGATCAACTGAACCAATCTCTTCAAGCATTGTTAGCGCAGCTTCATTCGCACCGCCATGAGAAGGGCCCCAAAGACAAGCAATACCAGCAGCAATACAAGCAAACGGGTTCGCACCAGAAGAACCAGCAAGGCGAACAGTCGAAGTAGAAGCGTTTTGCTCATGATCAGCATGAAGAATGAAAATACGATCCATCGCACGAGCAAGAACAGGATCAACTTTATAATCTTCAGCAGGCACACTGAAACACATATTCAAAAAGTTAGCTGAGTAGTCCAAATCATTGCGCGGTGTAACAAAAGGTTGGCCGATTGAATATTTATAAGCCATCGCTGCAATTGTTGGCATTTTCGCAATCATACGAAGGCTCGCAATATTGCGTTGTGTTGGATCATTAATATCCGTTGAGTCGTGATAAAACGCTGAAAGCGCACCAACAACACCCACCATAATCGCCATAGGGTGAGCATCCCGGCGGAAACCTTTATAGAATGTGTGGATTTGCTCATGCAACATCGTGTGATAGGTAATACGATGTGTAAAATCAGCAAATTGCTCTTCTTGTGGTAGATCACCGTAAAGTAATAAATAGCATGTTTCTAGGAATGAGCCTTTTTCGGCTAATTGATCAATTGGGTAGCCACGGTGCAATAAAACGCCCTTGTCACCATCAATATAAGTAATTTTACTTTCACAAGAGGCTGTAGAGGTAAAACCGGGGTCATAAGTGAACATATCACTCTGAGCGTACAAACGGCTGATATCCATTACACTTGGGCCAATTGAGCCCTTGTAAAGCGGTAAGTCGAGTGTTTTCCCTTCAACTATAAGATTGGACTTATCACTATCCTGATTAAGCTGGTCACCATTAGTAGAAGTTTGAACAGTAGTCATAAACATACCCTTTTATTTATCGCGCCGAATGTCAGTACACCGCGTCCCTATGACGCAGTTGACGTAAGACCTAACATAAAGAATTTTAAATTGCTATAAGCTCGCTTTATATTCCATAAAAATGAAAAAAATACGAATTTTAAGCTCTTTGACTGTCTAGAATTAGCGCATGCATTGAAATATGTATGTAAAACAAAAAGTGAATCTTTTGTTTTCGTTGCCCCCTTAATAAGTCCAACGACACAATTTTGCAAGTTTTTCTACAACTTTAGGCCTTAATAACATCCTCAAGCCGTTGAATAACTCTCTCACGCCCTAAACTATGTATAACGTCATAAATACCAGGTGAAACCATTGATCCAGTAAGCGCAGAGCGAAGAGGCGGCGCAATTTTCCCAAATTTAAGCCCCTGCTCATTGGCATAATCTTTCAATAATCCCTCAATGGCATCCCTGTTCCACTCTTGCAAATCGGAAAATTGAGGTAAAATCCCTTTTAAAATGTCATTCACTCCCTCCTTGCCTAATGCTTTTGAAGCTTTCTCATCCATTTCAAGAGGAGTGGATTTAAAGAGATAAGCCGCCGTTTCAAGCAACTCAATAAGCGTTTTAGAACGTTCTTTTAAGAAAGAAAGGTTCGCAGAGAGAGCGTTCAGATCAATAAGCTCAGCTGAATAAGAAAGCTCAGGGTTAAACTCATTCTCATCTATGAGAGACTTTAAAGCGTTAATAATGTCTTCATCATCACTCTCGGCAACATAATGGCCATTAATATGATCTAACTTTGCCATGTCAAAGCGAGCGGGCGCTTTGTTAATACCACTCACATCAAAACATTCGATAAGTTTGTCTGTTGGGATGATTTCATCATCCCCATGAGACCAACCAAGTTTTACCAAATAATTCCGCATCCCTTCTGGCAGATACCCCATAGCTTTATAAGCCTCTGCCCCAAGCGCCCCATGACGTTTAGAAAGTTTCGCCCCATCACTTCCATGAATAAGTGGAATATGCGCAAAATACGGAAGGTCCCATCCAAGTGCGTTGTAGATTTGAATTTGCTTAGCGCAATTTGTTAAGTGATCATCTCCGCGGATCACATGTGTAATCCCCATATCATGATCATCAACAACAACTGCAAGCATATAAGTAGGAGAACCATCAGAGCGTAACAAAACCAAATCATCAAGCTGATCATTTCTGATGACCACGTCACCTTGAACCAGATCAGCAATTTTAGTCTCCCCCTCAATTGGCGCTTTAAAGCGCACAACAGAGCGATCAATAAACTCATCTGCAATCGGCTCATCTCGTCCAGGATAGCGAGCTGCTACTCCAGCCGCACGCGCGTTATTACGAATATCTTCAATTTCCTCATCAGTGGCATAGGACCGATAAGCATGACCGCTAGCTAATAACTGTTCGGCAACCTCAACATGTCTGTCTTGTTGTTTAGATTGAAACACCGGCTCGCCATCAGCTTCAAGTCCAAGCCAACTCAAGCCCTTTAAGATTGCTGCAATCGCATCATCTGTTGAGCGCTCTTTATCAGTGTCTTCAATTCGTAATAAAAACTTCCCCCCCTGAGACCTTGCATAAGCCCAGTTAAAGAGCGCCGTTCTTGCCCCACCAATATGTAAATAGCCCGTTGGGCTCGGTGCAAAACGTGTAATGATAGGTTGAGACATGCTAAAATTCCTAAAGCTCTAAAAGTGGTCGATGAAGATTTGTAAAGGAGGCTATAACATAGCTCATCACTAGGGCATAGCAGGAAATAATGTGATATTAAGAACAAAGGATTGGACATTTAAGTCCCAAACAAGAAGGGAAATAAAACAATGAAGGGAGGGCAAAAAATTTTAAATAATTTAAAACAAAACCTTCCATTCAAAAATATTTGGCAAGAGCAATACCTCCGTGAGTTAGAACGAAAGAAAAGCCGAATTAAAAACACCGAAAATCAAACAACACTTATCAAAAATAACAGTCCAGTCACTCTGTTACTCATCTCAATCGGCATCTGTCTTTACTTTAATTTACCAATTGAGGGAAATGCAAAAATATGCGCTATGTTTCTTGTCATTTTACTTGGTGCATCGATCCTCACACGCAGCTATCAAACATTAAATAATGTCTTTCTTGTCACCCTTATAATCCTCTTAGGGTACTCTTTGGCTTTATACAGAACCCACACAAGAGCCACGCCATTATTGAGTAAGAGTTTTAAACCTTACCAAGTCGTCATGATGGTCGAAGAAAACCAGCCATTGCAAAAAAATCGCATCCACTATACGGGCAAAGTGATTTCACTATCTAAGTTAGACCGTCAAAAAACACCAAAGCGCATCAGAATAAGAACAACAGATCAAGGCCCAAGATTTCAATATGGTGATCTCATTTGCATGAAAGCCATGCTTGCCCGCCCGAAAGGTCCAATAAGAGCAGGTGGCTATGATTTTGGTCTGGCGTTGTGGTTCAAGAAAATCGGTGGTACCGGCTTTAATATCTCACCACTCAAATTATGCCCATATCAAAATAATCATATCAAGCATCGCTCTTCACTTGATCAAATCATTGCGAACATCAGATCATTCATCGGTAGCAAGATTGATAACGGCTTAAACGAACCTGAACGCGCTATGGCAAGAGCTCTTATTTTAGGAGATCGAGGGCGTGTTAATAAAGAAGATTTAGAGGCAATGCGAAAAGCCGGCCTTGGGCATTTGCTAGCAATTTCAGGCCTGCAT
>JAEPQF010000106.1:0-237 GCA_017640685.1 Hyphomicrobiales bacterium | reverse complement strand
ATTATTTATTATTTTAAGATCATTGATGGCACTATTTACAATATTTTCTCAAAACCACCCCATTAAAAAATATGCATCTTTCGGGGCTCTCATAGGTAGCTTTGCTTATTTTCTAATTTCAGGTCAATCAATCCCAACGCAGCGTGCAGTTTTGATGATCTCGGTACTCTTTACGGCCATTATGATCGAGCGAACCGCTTTAACCTTGCGCAATGTTGCCGTCGCTGCCCTGATCAT
>JAEPQF010000105.1 GCA_017640685.1 Hyphomicrobiales bacterium | reverse complement strand
AGCCGTTAAAGACCCTGTAAATATACTAATTGAAATGGCAGTCGCTGATTTTTTGACTTTTTCAAATTGTTGGTAAAGAGGGATTGCAAGGGCAACAGTTGCTGGTCCTAATAGAAAATGTACGAATTGGGCGCCTTGGAAATATTCGCTGTAATTCGTTTTTGAAAATAGCAATATTGGAACAATTATGATCATTGCGATTAATACTGGATTGAAAAGTGGATTTAGATTTGTTTTTTTATAAATCCAATTGCCAATTTGATAGGCGACTAAAGTTAGTGTGAGATGCATTAGGGGGGTTGTTCTCAAGTAAACCCAAATTTCACTGAATTCGTTCATTCATCTGAGCTTTCTTTTGAGCCATTTATAGTTTCGTCTTGATTGTCTTTTGTTAGCCAAATCATCATTAAGCCAGTGATGGCAATGGTTAAAATGGTGCTGACGATTAGTGAGATTGTAATGGGTAACCATTCTTCACCGATTAATTGAAAATGCATCATTAGGCCTACACCAGCTGGAACAAAAAGAAGTGACAGATTAGTAAGCAGGCTATTTGCAGTTATTTCTAAATCTTTTTCTAGGGAGCCTTTGATTAAGAGAATGATTAGTAAAAAGATCATTCCTATTACTGGGCCAGGGGCTGTTATGCCTGTAGCTCTTACTGTGAATTCACCAGCTAATTGACAGCAGAGAATGAGTGTTAGTGCGTTTAGCAATTTTATCACCTTAAGAAAATAGATTTCTTGCATGGTGACATTACTCATTTTTGATGGATTGTAAAATATACCTCATTTGTTTTTTAGATATGTTGGGTTTCAAAAGAGTTTGAAGACTAAACTTTCAAACTCTTTTGAAAATATAGATGAGCTTAATTTATATTGAGTGTTTTTAAAGGTTGGTTTGCTTTGACATCACCATCTGGAATTATGCTTTCAATGTCGTAGTTAGAATTGATTAGGTTGATAGCTAGGTGATCATTTTGTGCAGCTGCTTTATGAATAAGTGATTTTCCTTCGGCTATATTTTTTTTCACCCCTTTTCCTGTTAAAAGGGCAATGCCGTAATAAAGTTGAGCTGTGCTAAATCCTCTGTCACTTGATTTTTTAAGCCATTTAGCGGCTTCTTTATTGCTTCTTATTACCCCTGCCCCTGTTTCGTACATGATTGCTAATTCAAGCATTGAGATATCATGACCTCGTTCTGCGCATGTTAATAAAACAGGGAGTGCTTTTTTATTGTCTCCAGCTTTTCTTAATTCATGGGCCATCCAACAAATGACTGTGAGGACTTGTTTATTAGCACCCATTTTTAAATTATTCATTTGAAACGCAAGGCTTTGCTCAACAGGATTTGTAAATCCATTGTCATCGATAATTTCATTAGCTTTGATGGACGATGAAAAAATGAGTAAGGCACTAAAAGTGGCAAGTATAAATCGGATTGATGATTTCATGACTATTCTCCTATGAAGGTTGCTTTTTTAATCATAGGTGAATTTGAAATTGATCGGGTGTCAGTAATTGCTAGATCTAAGTAATCTTTAAAAGAATTTGTAAGAAGTTGTCAGGTTGTTTTGAATTTACTCTTAGGTTCCATTTTAAAATAGAACCTAAGAGTGTTTTTTCTATTAGTTATAAATGGTGTATGTTTTTTGATAAACGGTTCTTGGTTTTGAATAGTAGGTTTTGTGTTTGCCACCAAGTCCGTAATATTTTTTGTTATATTTGCGTTTAGCGTAGCGTTTTTTATGTTTGTATTTCTTTTTTGAATAATAACGCTTTTTCTTTCCTTTTCTTAAGGGAGTTCCATATCTATTCACACATTTATGGAAACGCACTTTTGGGCCATTGTCGATGTGAATATGGCGCATGCCGCAGCTGTAGGTTCCAAGGCCACCTTTATGAACTTTTCTAAGCCAGTTAACAACTGCGCGGTATTTCCCGCGTGGGGGGTGGAAATCAACAGCTCTGCATGAAGCATGGTAGCTTGGTCTGCCGCTTCCAGCGATGCGTGCGCCAGGACGGTAAGTTGATATAACCCGAATTCTACCAAATTTTTTTCTCATCTGGTGAAGGCGGTGTTTGAGGCTAGCAGGTAAACATTTTGTGCTAGCGGCTTGAGCTTCTGTTGTGAACACAGTCATAGATGGAACGGTAGACAGCATGACGAACATGGCTGCACCGATGATCCCGGTAAGGATTGTTTTTTTTAACATTATCTCTTCTTTGTGAAGTTAAAATCAGTGATAGTAAACTCGTTGTTTAAGTTCACTGCTTAGTGACTTGAAAACGCCGTTAGAGGATGACGCAGCCATTTTTTTAAGCAGCGGGGCGGGTTTTAAAGATTGATTCAGACCTTGTCACGACTTAAATCTGCGACATTCTGTCACATGTGAATTATTTTAATTTTTCACTTTTGAAGGGGCCAATAGTGAAGCGAGAATCTTATAGTTATTTGAATGAGTTAGAGCTTTTTGATTGGGATGGAAAACGACCATTGATTGTTTTTGATGGGGTTTGTGTTTTGTGTTCTTTTTTTGCTCAATGGGTTTTAGCGCGGGATAAAGAGGAACAATTTGTCTTTACAACGGCCCAATCTGCATTAGGTCAAAGGCTTTATAAACACTATAATTTAGACAGTGAAAATTTTGAAACCAACCTAGTTATTGTCAACGGCGAGTTGCATGAGAAAATGTATGCTGCGCTTTGTGTATTTAATTGTCTTGGTTTCCCGTGGCGCTTGCTTTTGTTTTTAAAAATTTTTCCAAAAAGCTTTTTAAATTTTCTTTACGACCGTATTGCAAGAAATCGTTATGCCTTATTTGGTAAACAAGATGTGTGTCTTGTTCCCACTGAGGGTTTAAAAAAGAGATTGGTTGGAAATGATGGATGAATATTCTTTTAAAGAGGGCTCTTTGTTTCCTCAGTTGTTTGCTTCTCGTTTTTCATCTATGCCACAAGCGTGGCAGAAATTTCATACTGTATCTGGTGAGCATTGTTATAAGGGTGAAGCGGAAGTTATACGCGGTGAAAATTTATTATTGCGAATTTTAGCCAGCGTTTTGCGCTTACCACCAACATCGAAAGTTCCTGTAAAATTAGTGATTAAGAAAGAGGAAGATTTTGAAAGATGGTCTCGCTTTTTTGGAGATAGTTTTTTTAGCACTGTTTTGTTTTCAGATGAGAAAATGACTTCAGATCAACAATATTATTACCTGAGAGAACGTTTTGGGCCTTTGTGTTTTGGTATTGTTTTAACCGTTGAGGCTGAAACGGTTATTTGGCGAATTGATCGGTGGTGGTTTTTTAAAATGCCTTTACCTAAGCTTTTTGCGCCAATGAGTGAAACAAAAGAGTTTATTGATACTCATGGGCGCTATGCTTTTGATATTGATTTATCGGTTCCGTTTTTGGGTCGATTAATTGCATATCGTGGATGGCTTGTTGTTGATTAGGTCATCATTAATAACGAGCGAATGTATTTAGAATAAAAAAGATGCTGGCAGATAGAATGGCCGCAGCTGGGACGGTTACAATCCAAGCCGTGACAATGACCATGAAATGTGAACGCCGAACTAGTTTTCTTCTTTGAATTTCCTTTTTTACAATATCAAATTCTGTTTCAGATTTTGCATCTTTTGGAATTTTTCTAATGAACTTTTTTCTTCTCTTACTATTTGCTGTGTAATATTCACGAAAGAACCCTACCCCAAATACTGCACCTACTGCGATATGAGTTGAACTAACTGGTAGACCAAGTGCTGAGGCTAAAATGACAGTTATGGCTGCTGCTAACGCAACTGAGAAAGCGCGCATTGGATTCATTTTGGTGATTTGTTCACCGACCATCTTAATCAAATGAGGGCCATATAATAATAAACCTAGACTAATGCCTATAGCGCCGATGAGCATGACCCATGTAGGAATACGTACTGTTGCAGAGATATTTTCAAATTGAACAGCATGTAAAATGGCCGCTAGTGGGCCAACCGCATTGGCTACATCATTGGCTCCATGAGCGAATGATAAAAGTGCTGCTGAGCAGATTAAAGGAAAATGAAAAAGGGTGCGTAAAGACTGGTTTCTATTTTCCATATTCTCTGATTGTTTTTTGATGGTTGGACGCATTATCGCATAGACAACGATAAAAATGACCGAGGAATAAATCATGATTTCATGAGTTGTTGGCTTCCAAATTTTCTTTAAACCTTTTGTCATTAGGTAGGCTGAGAAAACAGCAGCCATAAGAGAAATTAGAATTGGTAGCCAGAAACGAGCTGCTTTAATTTTATCTTCTCGGTAGATTATGAATGCTTTGATAAATGCAAGAATGATTGCTGCAATTAAACCACCAAGAAAGGGCGAGATAACCCAACTGGCTGCAATGGCTGACATTGTGGCCCAATTTACTGCATTAAAGCCAACAGCAGCTATGCCACCTCCCATTACTCCGCCAACAACCGAATGTGTTGTTGATACAGGTGCTCTTAAATATGTTGCAAGGTTTACCCAAAGAGCTGATTCTAAGAGAGCCGACATCATGGCCCAGATGAAGGTTTGGCTATCTTTTACCAAGGACGGGTCAATGATCCCTTTTGCAATGGTTTTAACAACATCACCGCCGGCTAAAAGGGCGCCAGCACTTTCAAAAATTGCTGCAATTATAAGAGCACCGAACATGGTTAGTGCTTTTGAGCCAACAGCTGGGCCAACATTGTTTGCAACATCATTTGCACCAATGTTTAGGGCCATGTAGCCACCAATAACGGCTGCAACAATAATAATTAAAGAATGAGGTTCATTAGGTAATAGAGTCGCAGCAATAATACCTGCTGTGGCGAGAAATAGGAAAGCGACACCGGACGTACCTATTTGACGAGAAGAGTAACGGGTTGCGTCTTCTAATTTGCTTAATTTTTGTAAGTCTTTATCTAAGGAAGGTTTTTGAATAGAGATCGTTTCTTGTTTGTTCAGATCTTTTTTATCTGCCACTTTTCATTCCCCCATCCAAGACTTTTAAAGTCTGACGTTTTACAGGGAAATTAGAAATGATGCTATATTTTTATTAACAATAGATTTTATAAGATTTCAGTTCTCTCAACTTGCTTTTTTAGTTTTTATTTTTTCATTTGAAACAAGCAGTTTTTTTTCTAAACTTAAAAGTATTTCTGAAAACCTTTTTTCTTCTACCTTTTTTGAGGCGTCTATCGGGCTAAACCATTGGATGCTACGTTGATTATTTTCTGGATACTCTAAGAGTTGATGGGAAACAAGCAGAGGATAGATTTCTACTTCGCAAGTGATTGTCGCAAAGGTGTGTAGTTTTTTTCGATAATTGTAAGTGCCTATGGGTTTTTTTGAAATATCTCCTAGAAGACCTGCCTCTTCCTCAGCTTCAATACATGCCATTTGATGTGATGAGACACCGATTTTGGGCCATCCTTTTGGTATGACAAGTCGTTTAGTTTCTCTTGAAGTTATTAAACAAATCAAAAGTTCATCTTTAACAATGACATATGGCAGGGCTGCGATTTGTGTATAAAGTTCCATGAGATTAATTTATTTTCTAGATTATTCACCAAATCAAAGTTTGTACAATAAGCTTATGTAAACTTTGTGGCAAGGCTATTCATCATATGTACATTGTCTATACAATTTTAAGTTTTCATTTTGTATTATTTTTTTGAGCATTACAGTACAGTCATTTTGTTTCTTTTTTTCATAAATGACGAAATTTATCATGGATAGTTTTGGTAGTTTTAATGATTTGCTAGCCACTATTATCTGATTTGTGCATGAGAGGTTTGTTCTAGCTGTGACACCTAGTCCTGCTTCCATTGCAGCATAAAGGCCTGAAAGGCTGGGACTTGTGAAAGTGATTTCCCATGGTCTCTCAGTTTCATTTAAGGTTTTAATAGCCTGATCTCTAAAGGTGCAAGGCGCTTCTAGTACGACCAGTGGGATGGGTTGTTTTGGTTGTAATTTAAATGATGTGTGACTAAGCCAAATTGATTTTTCTTTTTTTAATTTTTCGTTTTTTAGATCTGATTTATTGTCTATAGCGATTGCTAAATCCAACGTTCCTTTTTTAATTGCAGCGGTTAGGTTTTTGGTACTGTCAACGACAACAGTGATATGCACATTTGGATGAGCAGATTTAAATTTATTTAAGATGAGGGGTAGAAATCTATCTGCATAATCTTGAATGACGCCAAGTGCAATTTTTCCCTTTAGAGGTTGGCTAGAAAAGCGAAGAAATATTTCATCATTAATATCAATAATTTGCTGAGCTTTATGGAGTAATTTTTCGCCAGCTGAGCTTAAAATCATTTTGCGCCCAGATTTTTGAAAAATTTTTGTCCCGAGTTGCTCTTCTAGCCTTTTGATTTGAAGACTGATCGCTGGAGCCGTGCGGTGGAGATGATCTGCGGCGTCAGCAAAACTTCCTAAATTGTTAATTGTAATGAATGTTCTGAGACAATCCATATCCAAATTAGAAGCCATTTTTGAAACTCGTTATTTATTAATAGATAAAATATATTAAACTATTTCTTTAAAACATTAAACTATTATTATCTTTATTGTTCTTTTAGATTTGTGAAAGATGACATTTTATAAGGACAAATTAGCATGCCGTTTATCAATATCTTTCTTTCAGGATCAGAACTTTCTCATGATCAAAAAGAGCAATTATTCCATCAAACAACGGAGCTTATGCACGAAGTGATGCATAAAAAGAAAGAGCTTACATCTGTACGAATTCAGTGTTCTGAGAGTTGTGATTGGGCGATAGGCTCTAGGCTGATGAATGAGGTTAAAGAGCGAGCTGTTTACATGGACATTAAGGTGACTGAAGGAACAAATACAGCCGCTGAAAAGTCAGAAATGATTAAGCAGAGTATTTTGATGTTAAAGCATGTGGTTGGCCCTATTGCTGAGGCAAGCTATGTTGTTATCCATGATATTGCTGGAGATAGCTGGGGTTATGACGGCTTAACTCAACAGGCTCGAGCACAAGGGCAGTCGTGATAGGTTTTTAAGCTTTTTAGAGCCTTGGAAGTTAAAAAAAACTGGCCAAGGCTCAGTACTTATTTTGTTATTTTAGAAGATTTATTTTTATAGATTTTTAGTTTTATTTTTTTGCCTTTAGAAACATTTATTCCCGATACTTCATTGATGATTTCTAAATCTAACTGCTTTGCTTGTGCTTGTTTTAGGAATTTCTCTTCTTGTTTTTTCTCGATGATTGCAAGGCCACAATCTCTATTGTTTGCAAGAAATTTTGCTGCTCCTTGGCCCGTGGTTAAATTAGTTTTTGTGCCGAGATAAAAAACATTACTTGGTTCAGGATAGCCTGCTATGGCTGGATTGATTGATGGACACCCTTTTAGAGTTTCGACTGTTTTGGCGATTTGTTGTGAGGGCCACACCATTTTTATCTGCGGCAAGGTTGATGAAAAAGTGACAATGTAGAAACTGAGAGTTGTAACGAGCAAAGGTACAAATCGTTTTTCGGAAGGAGCAATGCCGAAATATAAACCAGTGCCAATTACAAAGATTCCAAAGATAGCCGTTAGCAATGCGGAGGTTGAAAGGGGCAATGCAAATTGAATTTCCAGAATGATTGGGAATAAACTTAATGCCGTTGTAAATAGAGTAAAGATCACGAGGAACAACCAATGAAGACGTTTGGTGAGTTTATCTTTTAATAGTTCATGGGCGTTTATAAGTGCCAGGCTGGTGAGGATTGCTATGGCTGGATAGAGCGGCAAAGTGTAGTGAGGTAGTTTCGTGACGACGAGTTCAAACACAATCCAAGTTGGCCAGATCCAGCATAGGAGAAATTGTACAACTTTTGTTTTTCTATTTTTAAGTGCGTATATATTTTGTAAGGCTGTCATCAACCCTAGTGGCCAGAAGCATGCAAAATAAAAAATCAAATGCATGCCTGGTGGGAGGCCGTGGCTATCATCTGATCTTGCTACTTTACCAAGCATCGCATGGCCTAATGAATCAGATAAAAATTTGCCCTCAGTTTTGATAATGATCATAACCAGCCATGGAGCTACAAGGAGTGCTAAGAGAACCAGACCTTTAAAAATCGAGAGGTGCTTAATCCAGCTCCAAGATTTATTTATGATTGATAAAGACAAGATGGTGCCAACTGAAACCAGAAGGATGATTGGTCCTTTAATAAGAATGCCGGCTGCGGTACCTGCCCAAAATAATAGAGGTGCTCCGATGAATTTTTGCTTTATGCTTTCTTTTGCGCGCCAAATTAAAAATAGGCCTGATTGCGCAATGGCTGTGGCCGCAAGTAAGAGGGCGTCTGTTTTGGCTATTCTCGATTCGACAGAGACGATTAAAATCGATGCCATGATGAGACCAGAATAGAAGCCAGCTTTATTTCCTGCCATGATAGTACCAATCCATGCGGTGACCAGGATTGCTGTTAGCCCTGCTAGGAATGAGGGGATACGATATGCCCAGATTTTTGCTTCTTTTTCATTTGTTATATATGCAATGAATTTTGCCGTTTGCGATTGTAACCAATAAGTGCCAACAGGTTTTACATAGCGTGTTTGTTCCTGGAATCTGATGTCTACATAATCACCAGTTTCATTCATTTGTTTGGATGCTTGGGCATAGCGGGCTTCGTCTCTATCTGTAACAGGGAGTGTGTTTATGCCGGGCAAGAGAAATGCAAAGCCGACTAAGATCAAAATGACCCATTGTTTCAGTGTTAGCTTTTCTTGGAGGTGTACGGGAGACGACGCTGCGATGTTCATTTGATGGTTTTTTCTATGAGGCTGGATTTCATTAAAAAGTGAGGTGCAGGGCTTTGCGTTCGTTTCATGAGCCAAACAACGCCGAACAAATCAAAAAGCCCAGCAAAGGCGCGGCCAATGTTACTGTATTTTGATTGACCAGATGCTCGCGGTCGGTTGGTGACCGGCACGTTAATTGTTTTGAAACCTAAGTGATTTGTAAGAGCTGGTAAGTATCTGTGTAATGCATCAAAAAATGGTAGAGCTAGAAACAGTTCTTTTGGGATAATTTTGAGGCCACAGGCTGTGTCTGGGCAGTTATCTTTAAGAAGGTTTTTCCTTAATCCATTAGCCATTCTGGATGCGATTTTTCTGTTGTTGCCATCTGTTCTTGATGTGCGGTTTCCTGCAACAAGGCCAATTTCATTGACTTGATTTGTATTTATTGTTTCAGCCATATTTAAAATATTTTGAGGATCGTCCTGGCCATCACCATCCATGGTTGCGACCCATAGATGTTTTGCTAGTAACATGCCTGTGCGAAGGGCTGCGCTTTTTCCTGACCGTTTGGGATGAGATGCGACTTGTAATAATGGATGAGTTTGTTTCGCACTTTCGAGCACTGAGATCACATCATCCTCACTGCCATCGTCTATAATAATCAGATCAAGATCATAAAGAGGTGTTACCTTTTCAATGACTTCAGTAATGACGTCTGAAATATTTTCTTTTTCATTATAGATTGGAATAATGATTGAAAGAGGTGGTTTTTGGTTTTCGGACATAGGTATTTATCTTTATAGTTTGATTTTTTTCAAAATCGTTAAGGCAGGTTTATGGTCAATAGACGTTGGATATGTGATGAATAATTGTTTGAAAAACGGGCCTATTTTTTCTCGCCATAACCACTTCATGACATAGTCACCTTGTTTATGATGAGCACCGTTCGGCCGGACTTTGAAAAGCACGCCTTTTTCTTGAAAATGACGTTTCACATAAATTACCGTGCTAATGCCAAGGATTGTTCCGACCATGATA
This sequence comes from Hyphomicrobiales bacterium, assembly GCA_017640685.1. GTDB lineage: Bacteria > Pseudomonadota > Alphaproteobacteria > Rhizobiales > HXMU1428-3 > HXMU1428-3. Next base: position 2,093 of record JAEPQF010000105.1, on the reverse strand, counting down.
TCTGTCATGTGGTGAGCACCGATGAGATATCTTGACATGCTGACCCAAAAAGCGAGTGCGAGTGCGGTTAAGCGATATTTTGGTGCAATGAAAAAGATGACTGCTGCAAAAGCAAAACTTGTTGTGGCATGACCTGAAGGGAAACTGGCAAATGAACTGTCAAAAGTTAGGGGAGAGAAATGGAATGATCCTAGTTCTTCGAAATGTTTAGGTCTGGCTCTTCCGAGTAAATTTTTAAAAAACAGAGCTGTTAGACCAGCTGTTGCAACAGCTGCGAACATGAAGCCAGCTAGATTTGCAATGTGAATGTAAGCGGCGTGAAGCTTTCGGCTTTCAGTTATGTAATAAAGATAAGTTGTAGCGATAAAAATGATGCCAGCAGGGATTAGAATTACACCACCTCGACCAAGATGACTGATTATGCGAGAGAATTCTTTGATGTCAGCGTTTACGTATTTTCCAAGATTATGAAAAATTGGATCAATAATTGTAAAACCGATAACGAGGAGAGTTATAAAAATTGCTATGCAATCAATGAGAGATTTTGAAGTTACATATTTTTCAATTTTTTTAAATTGAGACATTGTGCACCACTTCAATCTTAAAATTAGTATTATTTTTGTTTTTATTTATTCTCCGGCATAAACCGATTGTTTTGGTTCATTGGATTGCAGATTGAGTTTCTTATTTTTCCAAATCAGATAAATATTTCGGGAATATATAAAGAGCCCTGTTCCTTGACCTAAAATGAAGACTGGATCCATACGATGGAGGGCATAGATGAAAAGCATGAAACCACCTATGAAACTGAAATACCAAAAGGCTTCAGGGACGATGCTTTGCTTTGCTTTTTCACTGGCGATCCATTGAATGATGAATCGCATTGAGAACATGGATTGCGCTAGAAACCCCACTGTTAGCCACATAAGTTCAACGTTACTTATAGATTGCCACCAGTTTATAAGGTTTGAGAAATCCATGGTTTTACTACCTAATACTCTTTCGACTTCACTCTTAAAAAATTGAGAGGAAGGCATTGATTATTAGACTAGTATTACAAAGGGTATATGTAGTTGGTGTGACCGCGAAAATGACATAAAATCATGTGCTTACAGGCTTTTTAAAAAATCTGTCACATTGCATACTTGGTTAATCTGAATTGTTTTAAGCTTCTTTCGCTTTTTTCAGATTGCTTAATAGATTTTCCTTATTTGTGGTTGGTTCTTGGCAGGTTTGGTCAACACAAATGTAAGCGGTTGTTTTGCCATCTATTAATTTTTTACCCGTTAAAGGTGAATTTTCAGGAATGTTTTCATCTTGCTCAATGGTTTGAATGACTAAGGTTGAGACGGGGGCTTGTTTGATTATTTTAAGCATCTCATCTGCTTGAGGATCTTTATTCTCTTTTTTAACAATCACGATTTGGATGGGAGCCATAATGTCTATGGACCCAGCTAGCAGGCCTACGTGAGAAAAGATATTTTTTGCAATTGCGTTACCGAAGCATTGAACGATTTTCTTTGCTTTTTCTTTATGATTTTCATCACCTGTTATTACATAGAGGGCCATTAGGTTTGAGACCATCACTGCATTGCCATTTGGTGTGGCTTCATCAGCGCCAGTTTTACCGCGGATGATGACGTCTTTTCTATTTTTGCCAGTAATGAAATAACCACCAAAGTCTTCGCACCAAAAATTCTCGTTCAGTTCATTTAACCAGCGCTCGGCGTCATTAATAAATTCTTTGTTGCCTGTTGAATTATAGAGAGTGAGGGCGGCTCTAATTATTTGAGCATAATCACTATAAATCGCAGGGCTTGAGCATTTACCTAGACGGTAAGAATGATGAAGGCCCTCATTAGTATGCATTGTGGTTTTAATGAAGTTGTACGCTTTTATCGCCAGCTCTCGCCATTCAGGTTTACCTAATGTATCAGAGGCTAGGGTGAGTGATGTAATCGCCATGCCATTCCAGTCGCATAGGATTTTATCATCCAACTTTGGTTTTTTTCTTTTATTTCTAGCAGTTAATAAAATATCTCTTAGTTTTTTTAATTGTTTTTCATCTTGATCTGACAACCAATTTGCTGATT
>JAEPQF010000104.1:8851-11955 GCA_017640685.1 Hyphomicrobiales bacterium | reverse complement strand
TCGCCTTGCTGAGTTAAACGATAAATTACAAACAAAACTGGATGATGCCATCGCAACGGGCTCAACTGGAACAGATGGCAGCCTCTTAAAAACCAGGCTTGAAGAAGTTGAGACCAAACAAAAAGAGTTGGAAACAAAGCTTGCTGCAGTCACTAAAAATCAAGAAGAACTCGCCAAACTCAGCGAAAGTTTAACTAAAAAACAAACAGCTCTTGAAGACAAAGAACAAGACATCGAAATCTCCAGATCAGCCCTCCAATCAAGAGAGAAAAATCTGCTTGATGATCAAGATGCAGTTCAAAAAGAAGAAAACCGCCTAACAGAAAGAAACCTGGATCTTAATCATAAAGAAGCTCGGTTGAAACAATATGAAAAAGATCTAGCTGCAGAAAAAGCGAAACTTGAAGAATACTACTCTAAAAACTGGTTTTCACGGATGTGGGATAAAACCTCATCGATCTGGAGTGAAGACGAAAAATAAACGAATAAAATTCAAGAGTTAAAAAGATATAAGCCAAAGAGGTGCACAAATGAAACGTCTAGTATTGAAGTCTTTTAATTTAAATCAGCGACTAAAAACTTTAGTCACATCTCTAACAGCTGGGCTACTTTTAATTCTAGCCCAAAGCTCAGCTTTTGCTGATCGAAATTTCAGCAAATTCGATATCGTGCTCAACAAATCGAGCGGTGCCGTAAATGTTGAAGGCTTAAAAACCAAAAATTATCTTCAAGAACTTGCCAAAACCCGCTTTGTTTATCTTGATTTAAAAGTGCTGCTTGACGGCACAGACGAAGACGCAGTCCTTCAATCAACAGAAGAAGCAGACCGGCGCACACCAGTAGATTGTCAAAAAGGGCGTTTTGGCCCATTACCAATGGTTGAAGGTATGGAATATTTCCTTGCCACCTCTTATGAAGGCAAACGCGTCACTGCAACATTTTACCCTGGCACCAGAGCCCAACACACATTCAACGATGTTGCCTGCACATTCGACATCCGCATTAAAAAACGCGCTGTCTTTCACCTAAGAGGCTTCTTCGCAGTTGTCTCAAACACCTATGAAGACAGCGTCTCATTCCAACTCCGCCCAGTTGCCCCAACAGGCAAAGAAATCGCAAAAGTACTTAAGTAAAAAACACATATTCAATAGCAAAGGTGCTTTATCCTATAAGCATCTTTGCTGTAAATGATAGATATCTTCCCTCTAAGCCCAATCACAAAAAATTGAAATTCATTAACCATTTCAATTACTTCAAATCAAAGTGAACAGCTTTTCTTGCAAATACATATATAGTCCATTGAAAAATTATCTTTAGGTCTAAAGTAGAGCCATTCGCCATTCATGGCCTTTGGTAAACTTTATAAATATGAAAAGAAAATCATCAATGCGTCACTATATTTTTCTGTTAAGCCTACCATTTTTCTTGAGTACAAATTCAATTGCAACTGGCGCCGAGCTTATAAAAGCTAAAAATTCATCACCTGCAACCGTAGCACAGCAAATCGCTCTTATTAAAAGAACAGCGGCAAATTGGAAATCAGCTCCATGCACTCAGATTGATCAAGCCATGGCCTATTCATATGGCATTGGCTACATCTTAAAAAGTGACAAGAAAAATAAAACAAAGAATGCTCAATTTATCAAAACAATGAGCTCTTATTATGCTGTTTTTCAAAAAGTCTATAAAAGTAAATGCCGCTCAACAGCTCCCCTAACAAAGCAAGCAAAAATTACTTACCCAAAAATTGTTCAAGAGCTCGCCAAAAAGAAAAAACAAACAAAATAACTTCATAAAAAAATGGCTGCCTTTTTAGGGCAGCCATTTTTTTAAATACTGAACAATTTATTCGAAAATTGCTTTAAAAAAACTAAAGTCCAAAACGAGACCATAGTGCCCGCTCTTCAAGTGATGAAATCATCTGGTTCGTCAATTGAGCTGGCGTGGCACCAGTTAAGTGCGCCATAACCCCTTGTGGAGAATTCCGGCCAAACAAACCTTTCTTCGGCTTAATCAAATCAAGCTCAACTTCAGGGCCAAACAGTTCACGCATTTTGGTGCGCACATCACTAAGCCCGTCAATAAGCCCAAGCTCAAGTGCTTTATTACCTGTCCAAAATTCACCCGTAAACAAATCTTCTTCACTTAACTTCTCGCCACGACTTGTAGTCACGACGCTCTTAAACGTCTTGTGAATATCCTTTTGCAACTCTTTCAAACGAGCAACATCATCCGCATTTTCTGGTTGGAAAGAATCGAGTGTTAATTTCTTCTCGCCGGCTGTATAAACCCGGCGCTCTACACCAAGTTTCTCAATCGCCTTGTCAAAACCAAACCCAGCCGCGATAACACCAATCGACCCAATAATCGAACTTGGGTCCGCATAAATTTCATCGCCAGCGCACGCAATAAAATATCCACCAGATGCAGCTACATCTTCCGTGAAAACATAAATCTTCTTGTCATTTTCTTCAGCCAAAGCACGAAGACGCTTATAGATAAGCATTGATTGCACAGGAGACCCACCCGGAGAATTGATAATCACAGCAACTGCTTTCGCCTTTTTATCTTCAAAAGCGCGCTCAATCATGTCGGCGGTGTTCGCCAAACTAATTCCAGGGTTCAAAGGTGTCGCCATGCCAATTGGTCCGGTAAATCTGAGCACCGGAACAGTAGGTGTTTTGGAAAACAAACGCTTAAACCAAGATTTCTTTTTCTTCTTTATCTTTTTATCAGACATGAACGCCCCTTAATTACAATCAACCATAGCTAATCTAGCCGTTCAAGATTGTTAACAGCCAGCGCTATGAACAAACCAATAAACATATGGTCTATAGCAATATGTTGTTTCAAATGATTTAAGTTAAATTTCAAAAATTTCAAGTTCTAGTTAAATAACGCTGAAAGCGGGCCTTCTACAGGCCCCACCCCTTCACACAAGGCTTTCACTTCAGGAACATATCCACCAGTGTCATCATGCAAAACCAATCCAGGAAGAAGTTTTAAAGGCGCCCTTGACCCCTTAACCCCTTGAACGAGAACCCGGTTCGCAGGGCAAGTCGGCTTTGAGTATATTGGCAAAATTCGCAAACCTCCAAACCGGC
>JAEPQF010000104.1:0-8841 GCA_017640685.1 Hyphomicrobiales bacterium | reverse complement strand
AACACCCTTAGGAGCTGCCATCGCTGTCATAAAGCGAACCCAATTTTCCAAATCATCCTCTAACGCCCGCCTTGCTCGCAACCTCAAAGGGTTATTAGAAACGCGCGTCTCCCCTTCATTATAAAAGGGCGGGTTACCAATAACATAATCATAAGAATTACGCTTTAAACCAAGAATTTCTAATTTAGTGATTGGGTCGCACAAATCTCCCCAATGAACTTCCACCCGTTCTTGAAGATCATTTCGAAGAATGTTTCTTTTTGCTAAATCAGCATTTATCTCTTCAATTTCAATCGCTTCAACGAAAGCCATTTCATTGCGCCTCGCAACGGCCAAACTCACAACACCGGCCCCAGCGCCTGCTTCAAGCACACGTATTTTTTCTTTAATTGGAACTGAAGCGGCTAATAAAACCGCATCTATGCCAGAGCGAAACCCTGCTTTAGATTGATAAATCTTGAGAGCCCCTCCTAAAAATTCATCATCAGTGACATCGTCTAAATTCAGGTCCGCTCCATCATTATCAAGAAAATCATGATGCATGGCCTCACTATCACTTCCATTTTGAGCCTTTTCGAATTTTTGAGCTCTATCGATTTCAGCTAAACTGTTTTCTAATAACTCTTGTGCTTGATTAAAAACCTCATCAGAAACCATTATTCTACGCGGCAAAATACCAACAGAACCTTCCATCAAACTCATATTTTGATCAAGTAAAGTAAATTCAATTCCTTCTTGCTGTAACAGATCCTGGGTAAAACTCAGAAAAACAACATCATTAGATGAAACGAGCTCTTTCATAACAAAAAACACCCTCTTAGAAGGTTTAATATTGGCCAAATAATTTAAAATACGCTATCTAACATCTCACTAAATGAACATGAAATATTGTGTCGTAAAAGACATTTGCAAACAAATTCAAAAATGAGTGCGTCTAAGCGCCGCAAACACTCTAAAAATATAACCCATAATCGGCCCTTTAGACTATAATGAAGTGATTTTTGAAAAAAATCGTCAAAAATGAATATCTAAAACGGAATTTAAACGAATTAAATCACATTCTAATTGCCTTTTAAATTCCCCATACTATAAATTTCAAAGGCTAAAACGTGTCTCCAAATAGTAGACACCGGTTTTTTGATATAAATATTTAAAGCAATAATGCGAACCAAAATTGGGAGCTAATTTTGACCGCCCTAGATACTGTCAATAATCAGTATAAACCGACCCCTACTTTAGAAACACTGTTAGATAAAACTGCAGAAGATATGGGCCGGATAAATGAGCTAATTCTGGCTGAAGCCCATTCTTCAGTTGATATGATCCCCAAATTAGCAAAACATTTGATCGATTCTGGCGGTAAACGTATTCGCCCTATGCTCACCTGTGCGACCTCGAGGCTATGCGGTTATGAAGGGCTAGATCACATTCCTTTAGCCACATCAATTGAATTTCTTCACACAGCCACACTTCTCCATGATGATGTCGTAGATGAAAGTGACATGCGCCGCGGCAAACAAGCAGCTCGTATTTTGTGGGGCAACCAAGCTAGTGTGTTAGTCGGTGATTATCTTCTAGGGCAAAGCTTTAAAATTATGGTCAGTGTTGGCTCACTAGAAGCTTTGAAAATCCTCTCAAATGCCTCAGCCATCATTGCTGAAGGTGAGGTTATGCAATTAGCTGCAACCAATAACCCCACAATCTCTGAAGCTGAATATATGGCAGTAATCAATTCAAAAACCGCAGCCCTTTTTGTCGCTGCGGCTGAACTTGGAGCCGTTGTTAACAACAGACCAGATGATGAAAGACAAGCTCTTAAAGACTTCGGAGAGAATTTAGGCATAGTATTCCAGCTTGTTGATGATGCCTTGGACTATCATGGCGAAGCAAGCAAACTTGGCAAAGACGTCGGCGATGATTTCAGAGACGGTAAAATCACCCTTCCAGTTATCCTAGCTTATCAACAAGGCACAAAAGAAGAACAAGATTTTTGGAAACGCACTCTTGGTGAAGGTCAAATCGAAGATCAAGATCTTGATACAGCCATTAAATTAACTGAAAAATACAAAACCATTGAAGAAACAATGAACCGGGCACGCAATTATGGAGAAAAAGCAAAAATAGCACTCCAAAAATTCCCAAATAATGCCTGGAGTGAAGCCCTTCAAGATGCCATTGAATTTTGTATTGAGCGCGGTAATTAAGTTGTAAAGTACAAATCCAATGGTTGAAAATTAACCTCATTTTCGATTAATTAAAAAAACAGACTGAAATTAAAAAAAAAAAATCGAAAATCCATCGACTTGTCATATTATATTCTTAACCATCCACGTAGATTAAAAAATTGAGTATTAAATCTTCGGCACTCTGCCCAATGTAATTATAGTTTTGGGAAAATAATGAGTTTATTCAAGAAGGCTGGGAACGATGAATGACAGAGAATTTCCCAATTCAGATCAAACACCCCTGAAAAGCCCGCTAACACCAGCTCTATTACAACATTTAAAACTCACACCCAAAACAACGGCTGAACATCTTGCTTTAGAAGCCCTCATCACAGGCACGCCTATTTGGTTAGGCCCCGACCTCTCAAATAGTCATCATTATGAATATGCTGCAACCAGACCCAATTTTTGCGAAGAAATTCTAAGGCCTATATTCGAAAAAAGAATTGAAAATCAAGACATCAAACTTCTTTATGAATGGACCAACCGTAACGGCCCATTTATCCCTCGTGAATTGCAATTAATAGAAAAAACGATGGAGCTTGCAACACACGAAAATTTTGCAAGCCAAATGCGCCCTCTTATGGATCAGGCTCATACACACATTCGCGCTGAATTTCTAGCCGACCTAGTCCTGTTAAAACAATTAAGCCCGAACCCCGATGATGAAGAAGCTCCCATAAAGGGCATTCAAATTTCAGGTGCCATTATTACTGGCCAACTTAATTTATCAAATAGCAGAAATTGCCGCCCTATAAGTTTAAGATATTGCTTGTTTGAAAAACCCCTCAACCTTAATCATGCTCAACTCTCTCACCTAGATTTAAGTGGCAGCCTTTGCCCAGGGCTAAGCTGCAATGGCGCTGTCATTCAAGGTGAAACTCTTTTGCAAAATGGCTTTGAGGCAAAAGGAACCGTCGATTTTGTAAATTCAAAACTATACGGCACATTTAACGCCTCTGGCGGCTCCTTTCTTTCATCAGGCATATCAATAGAAAATAACGCCCTCTCGCTCCAGCTATCACACATTAATAACAGCATCATTTTAAGTGACGGCTTTAAATCTGATGGCGTGGTAAATCTTCATGGCACCCAATGCGATTTAAATCTTTATTGCAGAGGCGCTTACATGATCAACCAGCAACAAGATCAAATTGGATGCGCGCTTCTTTGTGATAACGCTACCATCAAAGGTAATGTAGACCTTGGTGAAAAGTTCTCAGCTGTAGGCGGAGTGTGGTTCAGAGGAGCGAATATCGGCGGCAATATTCAAGCTGAACAAGGCTCATTTCATAATTTTGCACCAGCCGGTCAATCAGACGCCATCTTAATACAAAACAGCCATGTCAATAATTCGATCAATCTGCAATATGCAAACATAATCGGTCGTTTCACCTTACAAAACTCTTTTATCAAAGGTGATGTCAACGGCAGTTACATTTCGATTAATAACAAAATTAGTAACGGCACAGGCAAAGCCGTTAATATCAATCAATGCCAAATTGAAGGCTCTATCCTTTTTGCTGAATGCGCCATTAAAGGCAAAAACAGCATCAAAGATGTAACCATTAAAAGCACCATTGATTATTCTTTTTCTGTTTTAGAAAACATTTCAAATGAAAGAGTAAGCTCAGCTCTAAATATTGAAAATTCAACTATTGGTTATAACGTTCAGCTCGCCTATGGCTTTTCTGCCAGAGGTAATGTTTCTGCCAAACATATTAAAGTGGGGGGTAATTTCATTTGTAATGGTGGGCACTTCTATCGCAATTTCGACATTGCAGATTGTCAAATCACCGGTCAACTAAGTTTAGATAACCGAAACGACCCTGAAAGCCGATATGATGGCCGCGTAACGATTACAAATACACAAGCCCATAGCCTGATTGATGATATTCGCTCCTGGCCAAATGAACTCATTCAAAATAATTTTACCTACGATCAATTTGCTGAACAATCATCAACAACCGCTAGCAACAGGCTGTCCTGGTTAAGTCGGCAAGGTCATTTTTCTTACAAAGCTTATAGCCAAGCCATAAAAGCGCTGAATGAAACAGGCTATCAATCAGAAGCTCGAACCATTGCCATTTCGGGGGCTAATCAAAATTATTGGCAGAGCCTAAATCAAATGGCAAAACAATCTAATCACCTAAAACGAGATCGTGCCCCTTATATGCAAAAACTCGTTTATGCCGCTCTCTGGCCTATTTATGCACTATGGTGGCTTGTCTATGGCGGCTGGATGGTGTTTGGCTATAGTACGTCCCGCATTCTAGTAACAAGCCTTTTTATGTTTTTAATTTGCGCAAGCTTTTATCAAAAAGCCATTCCACAAGCTTTACTCATCCCAAAATCTCCAACCATTGCACTAGGCGAGCTTTACAACAAATGTAACCCAGAACTTGGTGGTTCATGGACCAATTGTGATATTCCTGAGCTTCCCTCTTTTTCACCAACCCTTTATTCGATCGATAACATGTTACCAATGTTAAACTTCGAGCAACAGTCAAATTGGCGCCCCTTAGAAAAAGACTTCACTCTCAATATACCAGCCCCGTCTTGTTATGGGTTTTCTAGCTCTTGTCTGCAATTCAAATGGGTTCCAATTAATTTAGGCAGCACGTTTCTATCAAATGTCGTGATCACCCAAACAACCTTCGGCTGGGCCGCCATCATCACACTCATTCTAAACTTTGCCTTACTCAGAATCAGAAAAAGCCCAATTTAATAATTGGGCTTTTGGTAAATAAAATGAAAACAAAAAAACTCACGCAACTTGGCGAACCTCAAGACAATTTTGAATTTCTTTAAAGATTTGATCTTCTGAACATGGCAAACAAAGGACGCTATGTAACTTTGCAAGTAACTCTTCTGAAAGATCCGCATTGAGAGCCACATTTGCCCGCTGATGTACAACAAGCAAACAAGGGCCATCTTTTTCATCAAATTCAACAAGAATATCTTTAACATCTAGGTCATCTGTCTTTGCCCAAAAACAGGTAATGTCCGCTTTTAATGAAGCCCGCTTCTTTAGGTAAGCAGACCCACTAGTAATCACGGTCACATAATGCCCGACTTGTTCCAAAAATTGTTGGAACTTCCATAAATTCTGATCACTCTCACCAACAATCACAATCTCTCTTGGGTGGTCAGTACAATATTTTGAAGAAATGGCAATTTGCTCTTCAGCTTTGCGGTTTTTTAAAGTTTCATAGAGCTTAATTTGTTCTTTTTGCTTCTTTGCTAACATACGCTCGGCTTGCCGCAAACGAGAGGTAACTTTAGTAATAAGCATTCCGTAATCAATCGGCTTGGTCATATAATCATCAGAACCAAGCTCCATACCTTCAAGAACATTTTCTCGGTCAGCTAAAGCAGATAGAAAAATAAAAGGAATTTCATCAAATTCAGGATGGTTCGCGCGCAATTTCTTGATCAAGTCATATCCATCCATAATAGGCATTGTGATATCACTAATAACCAAATCCGGTTGCTCAGCTACAATTTTTTCCAATCCATCTTGACCATTTACCGCCTGAATAACATCGTAGCCAGCTTCCTCAAGCTCTTCAACAATATCCGCACGTAAATAGTCTTCATCCTCAACACAAAGAATCTTAGCCATATTCAAAAGCCCTCTCCACCAGACTAAAATACGGACCCAATCTATTTTTTATATTTTACCTATCATTAAATCCGTATGACGAATGATAATGCAAATTTCGTAATATTTATTTAATAAAAATAGCGGTCCTCGTCAGAACCGCTATTTTAAAACTTAATTAATTAATCGAATTACTTGGTTTTAGCTTCTTTCTCACAAAGCTTCTTTTCCTCATTCCATTTTTCACCTTCAGGACAGTCCTTCTTTTCCATGACAACTTCTTTCTTTGTATGAGTACGCTCATCACCAGCAAAAACTGACGGCGCATAAACATTCAAAGTTAAAAGTCCCAAAGCTAGAACTGTGAAAAATTTAGTCATTTAATTTAATCTCCCGATTAGTATTCACAACACCATGTCGTGAAATGATTGAGCGATATAAAGCGTGAAACATGACCAATTTTAGGAAAAAATAAGGTAAGCGATGTTCAGTAAAGTCTTGATTCAAATAGTGAATATTGAACAATATTTATTAGGAAACTGTAATAAAATGTGAGCCCAGTCACAAAATTGCCACCCTTTATATCTCAAAAAGGTGGCACACGATATTTAACCAATTGATTTTATATCTTTATAGATTAAAGGGTGACACGCCCGTCATCAAGAACTGCTCGCCCCCACCCAAGCCCATAAGCCTCAGGCATATCAAACATATTCGCTTGATTTAAAACCTGGTTATCTCTTCTCTTCAAAGATTGAGTTTGAGAAAATTTAAAATCATCCGCTAACGCCAATTCAGTTGAAGAGACGAAGCTCCCCGTCATCAAACCTGTGACAATAGAATTCTTCACAAATTCACGGCGTGTTGTTTTAAGTTTAGTCATAACAATACCTCCTAACCCCAGGCCCAATTCTTAGATATGAACTAAAAAATTAATTTCAAGAGATAGAGATCTGTTATCATTAAGAATTTAAAGACGGAAGGCTTAAATATTTACGCATAAAATAAATACCAAGCAAAGGCCCAAGCGCCATTAAACCTAATGTAGAAGGCCAACCAATAAGAGCTACTAAAAAGGGCGTTCCTTGAACGGTAAGAATAGTCAAACCAAATCCAAGCGCAGTTTGTAATGTTAAAATACTCCCTGATTTTTCTGCTGGTGTATGGTCTGCCACCAAAGCTGAAAATTGAGCTGAATCAGGAATGATGGATAGCCCCCACAACAAAATAAAGAAAACAGTAATCCACACAGGCCCACCAAAACTAAGGGCTGTTGCAAGCGCAGCAAAAGCACTTAGCGCCATGGCATAAATTGTCACCTGAGATTTTCCAATTTTATCCGCAAATAAACCTGCAAAAACACAAGCAAGCCCACCCAAAGAAATCGCTAAAAAACTAATCAAACTAGAAAAATGAACGGCTTCCATTTCCGTCATAGACGCCTGAAATGAAAGTGCCGCAAAAGTAGAAAGCCAAGCCCACATCGCATAGAGTTCCCACATATGTCCGAGATATCCAAGAATAGGATAGCGAATATATTTATTCGACCAACAAAGAAATATATCTGAAAATTGAAATTGTGTAGCCCGACTATCAAAAGGGCCTAACTTACAAAATAAAACCAACACACCACCAATGAGTGAAAGAAGAGAAATAACCTCAACCGCAAACCGCCAATCCATTCCGCCTATATAAGCGGTAAAATGAGGAAAGGCGGAACCAACAGTTAATGCCCCCACCATAAGACCAACGAGAAAACCTCTGTCTTTTTGTCCCCAACCAACAGCAATCTTCATCCCAACAGGATAAACTCCTGCAAGACAAAGCCCTGTTAACCCACGAAAGAGAATGGAAACAAACCCACCAATTTCCAGAAACAATAATGAGTAATTAAAAATGGCGGCTAGAACAGCAGAAAGAGCAAAAATTTTGCGGGCGTCAAAACGGTCTGCAATCCCAAAAAAGGCGATAAGCAAAGCCCCAACAACAAAACCAATATTCACAGAACTAGAAAGCAAAGCCTGAACAAAAGAACTCAGTTCTACCTCTCTCATCATATCAGGCAAAACAGCGCTTGATAAAAACCACAAACTCATCGTGAACAATTCTGCCACAACGAGTAAAGCAATTGATCTTGTTTTAGTGAGCGCCAAGGCTAATTTCCCTATACATATCTTTTAATAACAATAAAGAGAACAGTTAAACAAAAGAAACAAGTGAAATCAAAATCACGTTCCTTTGATGAAGATCAATTGTCTCAAACTAAAACAAAGCTAACTTAACTTAAATACATAATGATCATGGGAAGTTGAAATGACAAATATTCTAATTATCCAAGGTCACCCTGACCCACAAGAAACTCATTTATGTCATGCATTAATTACCTCCTATATGGAAGGAGCTGAAAAAGCAGGCCATTCAGTAAAACTTTTCAACACTGCCACAATTGATTTTCCTTTACTTAGATCAAAAAAAGATTGGGAAAATGGAGAAGAAGGCACCCCAGAGAACTTAAAAGATATACAAGAAGCTTTAAAAGAAGCGGAACACCTAGTGATTATATATCCCCTCTGGTTAGGAACAATGCCAGCACTTTTAAAAGGCTTTCTTGAGCAACTATTCAGACCAGGCATCGCCGTTTCTTATAAAAATGGCTACCCCCAAGGTCTTTTAAAAAACAAATCAGCGCACATCATAATAACAATGGGAATGCCAGGACTTATTTATCGTTTTTTCTTTTTTTCTCATAGTCTTCGAAACCTGAAAAGAAATATACTCAATCTAGTTGGCATCAAAAAAATCAAATGCACTTTAATAGGTTCCGTTGAAAATGCAGATAAAAACAAACAATCAAACTGGTTTGAGAAGATGAAAAAACGAGGACAACAAGCAGCATAAAAAAGGCCAATGAAAAATTCATTAGCCTTCTTATAAATAAATTGATTTATTCTTCTTTATGTTGACTTAACAACCATTTCCGAAATTTTCTGGAATATAGCCCAACCATTTCAA
>JAEPQF010000103.1 GCA_017640685.1 Hyphomicrobiales bacterium | reverse complement strand
TACGCCTGCGCCTACATTATGGAAATTTTCTGATCTCGCTACATTGAAGGGCTATCGACCCTTTGTTCCTAGGTTTGTGAAACAGTTTGTTTCGAGCAAAATTATACCAAAGCTATCATCCGGTATTGTTCAAGAAAGAATGGAGGCACTGTTTGCTGCTGATATTCCTTTTTCTGAACAAGAAGAAGGGGTTGTTTCGCTTTATTTGTTGCATGAAGACCGCTCAAAAGATGTTTTGCTTTATTATGCAGATCATGAAGATGAGATACAGGCTCTTTGGCAATTTTGGTCTAAGCGTTTGCGTTTGCCTCGGTTACTTGTTGGGCCTGATGGGTTTATTGATGAGCCATTTCAACCGTCAACATCTGTTGAAATAAGGGGGGCTTATCCTCGCAAGCCTTTTTACAATCTTCGCCAGAGAGGACCGCATTTCTCACGTGTGAGAGAAATGGGCTCCATTTATGGCACTGACCGACGCTTAAAGCGTGTGCAGGGTCGTGAGATTACTGCTCGTTCTTAAATGATTTGAGTGTTTTTCCCTCTCATTTAATTTGTCACTTTAAAGCTAATGCTAGTAGATGATCTGCGGTAAAGCCGATAAAAACAATTAAACCAAAAACGCCATTTGACTTGAAGCGTTGCAGGCAATTTGCTGGATCATCTAATTTTAAGGTTCCAATTTGCCAAGAGGCATGTAAGCCGGCCATGCCGATGGCGGTAAAATAAATCAGCTTTGCACCAATTAACATTCCAACAACATATAAAAGCACGATCGTGAGCCCATAAAAGCCGACGAGCCATGTTTGGGTGCTTTTTCCGAACTTGAGAGCAGTTGATTTCATGCCAATCACAGCGTCATCTTCTTTGTCTTGATGGGCGTAGATGGTATCGAAACCCATCGTCCAGGTGAAAGCAGCGATGGTCATCAGGATGACTGGTAGATCAATTGAGCCCTTGATGGCCGTCCAGCCCATGAGACAGCCCCAGCTGAAGCAGAGTGATAGCATGGCTTGTGGCCAATAGGTGATGCGTTTCATGAAGGGGTAGATCAATATGGGCAGGAGAATGAAAACCCCAAGACCGATTGTTAAATAATTAAATTGAAGCAGGATAAGCAGGGCGAGGGTGAGCAACAGTGCAAGCACTTTCACGGCTGTTTTGACGCTGATCGCACCGCTGGCGATCGGTCTTGATTTGGTTCTGGCGACTTGAGCGTCGATTTTTCTGTCTGCAATGTCATTAAAAACGCAGCCTGCACTTCTTGTTAGAAATGCTCCTAATAAAAAAAGAGCAAAAAGGAGCAGAGGCTGCGAGGCTAAAAAGTTATTGAAAAGCGCTGGGGTTTGATCTGCTGGTAAGCCTGGGTATAAAGATAGCTCGCTTCTATAAGCAGCAATGAGGCCCCAAAAAGAAGGCCAGGCAAGCAACCATGTGCCTATAGGGCGATCTAGGCGCAGAAGGCGAATGAAGGGCTCTCTGTTTTCAGGCAAAAGATAATGGGCGATGGTGTTTTTTTCGCCATCATAATTTTTTTCGTTTATTTCGTGCTCTGTTTCATTTGAGGATAGAGGCTCAGTTTTAGCGGAGATGTTGCTTTCTAAACCGTTCGTTTTGTCTATCCCGTTGGTGGAAGAGGTTTGTTGATTTTCATCAGACTGTTTTATATTTGCCATTTCTTAAGCTCTTCGTTACTTAGGTCTAGACGTTAGATTTGGGGCCTAGATATTTTTTTCAGATATATCATAAGTTTCGCAGTTTTGAAGTTCGCAATCTATTGGTTTTAGAATTAATTCTAGATTTTGAGGTTTTTCATGGTAAAGGGGCCTGCTGCGCGGTTATTTATTGAGCATGATTTAAGTGATGGTGCTCAAATTTCACTTGAAAAAGATCAATCGAATTATTTGCTTTCTGTTATGCGGTTAACAAGCGGTGATAAAATTGCTGTGTTTAACGGGAGAGATGGGGAATGGCTGGCTAAAATCGATAAGAAGAGCAAACGCCTAGCTGATTTAGAGCTTATTGAGTTATTGCGTCCTCAAACGGCTCCTCAAGATCTTCATTATATGTTTGCTCCTTTAAAACGGGCCCGCCTTGATTATATGGTGCAAAAAGCTGTTGAACTGGGTGTTTCACGGTTAACACCGGTGATAACAGATTTTACCAATGTCGACCGGGTTAATTTGGAGCGGATGAAGGCGAATGCGATTGAAGCGGCTGAGCAATGCGGCATTCTTTCAATACCGCAAATTGATAGTCCTGTTAAACTGCCTCATTTGATAAATGAATGGCCTGATGCAGAAGAGCTTGATAAAACACTTGTTTTTTGTGATGAAAGCCAGATTGACGGTGGACCTATTGCGGATTTGAAGGAAATAAAGACGTCTTCACTTGCTGTTTTAATTGGGCCGGAAGGTGGGTTTTCAGCAAATGAACGTGACTTGCTGGTTGGGCAAAGATTTGTTAAAGCAATTTCTTTAGGTCCTCGTATTATGAGGGCAGATACAGCGGCGGTTGCAGCTTTGTCACTTGTGAATGCGGTTTTGGGAGACTGGCAAAGCTAAGTGATTGGTAAGATGTTTATTTAACAGTCTTTTTTGAGGCTTAATTCTATTCGGAAGTTTATTCCCACTCTTGTAGGAGATTTTTATGGCAAATAGCGTGGACCACTCTACGCCGCTAGAGACGCGAGATCAGTTAATTGCTGATTTGGCTCAGGGGATGAAACCGAAGGACCAATGGCGCATTGGAACGGAACATGAGAAGTTTCCGTTTTATCGTCATGATGTTTCTCCTGTTGCTTATGAAGGGGAAAACGGCATTGCCGTATTGCTGGATGAATTGCTTGAAAGTGATGACAAATATACAGGGATTTTTGAAGGTGATGTGATCATTGGTTTGAAAGAGCCGAGCACGTGTGGGAATTTTTCTTCCAATATTTCTCTTGAGCCGGGTGGTCAGCTGGAGCTTTCAGGCGCTCCTTTGAAAACCATTCATCAAACTCGTAATGAAATTGGTCGTCATTTTGATGATGTGACCCCTATTGCTGATGAAATGGGCATTGGGTTTTTA
This sequence comes from Hyphomicrobiales bacterium, assembly GCA_017640685.1. Classification (GTDB taxonomy): domain Bacteria; phylum Pseudomonadota; class Alphaproteobacteria; order Rhizobiales; family HXMU1428-3; genus HXMU1428-3. The sequence continues at coordinate 9,007 of JAEPQF010000103.1, read as the reverse complement.
GGGCTTGGCTATTCGCCAAAATTTAAGGTTGAAGACATACCCCATATGCCAAAAGGGCGTTATGGGGTGATGCGGGACTATATGCCAAAGGTTGGTAAGTATGGTCTTAACATGATGCATAATTCTTGCACAGTTCAGGTGAATTTGGATTTTGGCTCTGAAGCGGACATGGTTAAAAAGTTTCGCGTGAGTTTGGCGTTGCAACCGCTGGCAACCGCTTTATTTGGAAATTCGGTTCTTAAAGAGGGGGCCGTTAGCAGTTTTCATTCGTTTCGCTCAGAAGTTTGGCGTGATGTTGATAAAGACCGAACGGGTATGCTGCCCTTTGTTTTTGAAGAGGGAATGGATTTTGGGCGCTATGTTGATTACGCTCTTGATGTGCCTATGTATTTTGTTTACCGCGATGGTGAGTATATTGACGTTTTAGGCCAGCCTTTTTCTAAATTTATGGATGGCACGTTAGATGGCTTTGAAGGACAACGCCCAACCATGGATGATTGGGAACTTCATTTGACAACGATTTTTCCTGAAGTTCGTTTAAAGCAATTTTTAGAGATGCGCGGAGCTGATTGTGGCCCGGCTCCGTTTTTGCCAGCGCTTTCAGCTTTTTGGACTGGGCTTTTATATGATGAAGCATCATTAGATGCAGCCTATGATTTGATTAAGATTTGGAGTGCGAGTGAGCGCCAATTGCTTCGTGATGAGGTGCCACGGCTCGGATTAAAAGCGGAGATCCACTCTCATCAATTAAATGATATTGCTAAAGAAGTTTTAGCCATGGCTGACGCCGGATTGAAAGCACGTGACTTCAAGAACCCTGATGGGGAAGATGAACGGATTTTCCTAGAGCCATTGCATGAAATTGTTGAGGATGGATGGAGCTTATCTGAGCGTTTGGTTGATCTCTTTAATAATGAGTGGGACCAGGATGTTGATAAGGTCTATGAGTTTTTGCAATATTAAAAAAGGATTTTTTTAATATTGTTTTGCTTTCTCTCACGGGCTGTTCTACAGCTTCGCTGCGGGCCCTCCGAGGGGCGATGCTAGGCACCGGGCTACACTGACGTTTCGCCATGTCCTGACGCCGAAGAGGCGTCACTCCTTCTTCATGATGAGAGTTTGTTTTTTAGTTCTTAGTCTGTAACTTGTTCACCAACCTTTGGCAGATAAAAAGACTTAAAAGAGCTGTTATGGCGCCGCCGATTATTTGGCCGGAAAACAGGCCATAGATGCCGAAATAATAAGTGCCGATAATCACAAACGGGATTGTGCCAAGGGTTGCTCTTGTCCAATTCAGTATAGTTGAATAATGGGCTTTGCTTAGATTATTAAAGGCTGCGTTGGCTGTGAACATGTAACCGATCATTCCAAAGCCTGGGATGAGCCAATAGCAATAGAATAATACATAATTAGCGGCTTCTCCTTTTAGCTCCATGATATTACAAATAGTTGGCGCTAAGAGGGCTAGAGCGCCCCAGGCGATTAGAACATAGATTGTGTTGAATTTTATTGCGTCATATAAAGTTCGTTGCACCCTGTCATAGCGTTTACCTCCTAAATTTTGGCCAATGATAGGCCCAACAGCGCCTGAGAGGGAAAAGATACCTGCAAAGGTGAGAGGCAAGATGCGTGCGATGATGGCCCATGCGGCAACGGCTGAATTGCCAAAGGGGGCTAATGCATAAGTTACATAGCCATTACCTATTGGGCTTGCAATGTTTGTTAGGATTGCAGGAAAAGCGATTATGCTAAAAGGTTTTAGGTCTTGTTTTAATTTATCTAAATTAGGTTTGGTGCGGATTTTGTGGGCAATGAGTAACCCAAAAAGGCTGAAGCAAAACATTCCTAAACGTGCAATGGCTGAGGCCATGGCCGCTCCGTCCATTCCCAGATTAAAAGTAAAAATCATCAAAGGGTCTAATACTGCATTAATAAGCGCGCCGCCAACATAGATATATAAAGCTTGAACTGGATCTCCTAATGCTCTGAGGCAAGCACCTGATGCCATAGAGACAGCGAGTATGGGCATGGTTGGGACGAGAATTTGTAGATATGACCTTGCGTGGACTAAGACTTGTTCTTTTGCACCTAACAGAGATAAAATGTTTGTTAAATTGAAAAATAAGACCAAGCCAATGATGGCGGAGACTACGCCTGTGTAGATGAGACTGTGAATAACAAGGCGGTTGGCTTTTTCAAAATTTTCTTCACCAACAGCTCTGGCGACAGTTGCAGACGACGCAATGGCAAAGCCGATGCCGACTGAGGTCGTTGCAAAGAGCAGGGTGCCTGTAAACCCTAAGGCTGCTTGAATAGTGGTGTCTTCTAGTTGGCTTAGAAAAAAGAAATCGACAAAATCAACTGAGAAAATAGCGATTAGCCCAACGGCGGATGTCAGTGTCATCGTGATGATGTGTGACATGATCGAGCCGCTTAAGAATTTGGCTTTTCGTTCCTTGTTTGCGTTGGGGTTATTGTTTGCACTCGGCTCACTATTAGCGATGTTTTTTTTATCTTTATCTCGCGAAGATTGCTCAAGAGTGTTTGTGTTGCCGGTGCTCATATGTTTTTTTGTTAAATTCTTTATTTTGTCTTGATTTATATATTGGGGGCTCTGCTGCAGGCTAAGAAAACGTCTTTCATTGAAGTTAGGTTTTTGGATTTATAGTTCACTTCAGACGATGGCACAACTAGCCTTGGTTTTTGTCACATAAGTGCTTTGTTGTGGAATGAAAGAGTTATGGATAGTAATTTTTATCAAGAGCTATAGTTTTGACATGAATTTATGTCAGTTATTGGCCTTAGTTTGGTATTTCGGGTTAGGTTCATTTATTATATGAACTTTTTGGGGCTATCTGTTTTTAAATAACTGATTTTTGTCAGGTTGTAATTGGAGGGTTTTTTGTGATTAAAAGTTTTTTACCACGTAAACTATCGAGATTTTTGACAGGCGTTTTGGCCCTTTCTGTTTTGATGGTTTCATCGATATTTACAAACTCAGCATTTGCTGAAATGGCCATTGAAAATAACAAAATTTTATTGGGTCAAGATTACTCTGTTTTTCCTAATGACACTGGTAGCCCTGCATTGTGTCGTAAGAAATGTGCGAATGATAGACGCTGTCAGGCATGGACTTATGTTCGGCCTTATCGGGCTGATGGAGTTGGTGAGTGCCGCCTTAAGAGAGATGTTGCAACTGGTTTTAAGAATGGTTGTTGTATTTCGGGCGTGAAGAAAAAAGATTATCGCGCCTTTGACGAAGACCTTGGTCCTAAAAGAGGGCGCTTGCATAGAGCTGCTGTTGAGCGGTGTGATAAATGGGCTGACAAGGCTATTCAGCTGCATGAGCAAAATGTGAAAAACCGTTGCGGTTATCGTGGTCGCGGATGGCATGCAAATGGTGAGCGACATTTCCGTCGTTGTATGCGGATGTCTCCTAAAGCGCGCAAGGCTGAACGTTTGGGGCAGAAAAATGCAATTAATTCATGTGTTGAAGAGTTAAATTATGGCAAGCGCTCACAATGTGAGCATTATGCGAAAGTTGCTGTGTTGCAAAATACGAGCTGGGCAAAAACTGGTTGTGGCCCGACTGGCAAAGGTCGCTGGAGTAAAAATTATCAAAAACATTATTCCTGGTGTTTACAAGCGGATAAAGGTGCGGCGCGAAAAGCTCAAAAAGTGCGTTCAAATCAATTGCAACAATGTTTTGCTTATGAAGGGCAGAAATCTGGTCCTTGTCATGAATATGCTGAAGCAGCGATTGCTCATTTCCGTAAGAACATAGCCAAGGGCTGTGATTTACATGGGCCACGTTGGCATAACAACTATCGCCGTCATGTGGGCTGGTGCCGTCAAGTTTCTCCGCGTCAACGTTTTAAAGAAACTAAAAATCGTAAGTTGACACTCAAGACATGCCGGTTATTTGGTAAGATTGGTATTCAATGGCGTTAAGATAAAGCAGAAGGCCGGCAGTGTTGTTTAATGCTGGCCTTCTTTTTGAAATGTGTTGTTTTTGAAAAAAAGAAACCCCTGACTTTAATTACAAAGTCAGGGGTTTTTGTTTGTTTGACTGAAATAGATAGATAAATAAAAGAAAAAACTTTTTTATTTCAATGTTCTATAACCAGCGCCAAATCCGTTTAGTGAAACAGGAAAGCCAATTCCAAGTTCCGGTGTTTGGAAAATGATGAAAACCGCGTTTTTACCAGTTCTAAATTTTTCTACGATTTTGTTCGTGACGACAACCTCTGCGATGCAACCAATTTTACCGCATTTCATAAATTGAGCATGTCCCATATCTGTGTTATCGATTTTGAGGCCGAGACCCGTTGGTAATAATACGCCTAATGGTGCAACAACTCTTAGAACTTCTTTTTTGCCATCTCTGGAGCGCAAAAATATAACTCGAAGGCTGTAATTTGGTCTTGTCTCATCGGTAACGTCTTGTACTAGGGCGCATTTTTCACTTTTAGCCCCTGGAGGGGTGCCGCAGCTTAAATGCCAATGACCATGTGTTTTTCTCACTTTAAAAGATTCAGCTTTTGCCGTGTTTGTTAGGCCAACAGATAAGCTTACAAGAAATGATAAGCTTAAAAAGAGAGATTTGTTTACGAATTTCATTTGTTTTGCCTTCGCTGGGGGCTGTGTCGTTTAGGGCTTTTTTGTTGAAGCCTGTTTTATTGGTGCCATTATAAAGAATTTAAAAATAGGTTTCATGTGAGACAGCGTTTTTTTTGTTTTTGGGCGCTCATTTTTTGAAGCAAAGCTCATTCCTTAAGGCTTGTATCAGTATCATTCGAAATGATCTATCTGATTCGATTTTTCGTAGTTTATATAAATTCGAAAGATTTTGCACATTTTACTTAAGGCAGATGGAAGGTTTTATCTACCTTGTTCGACTTAGGATTTGCTTTATTAATTAGGCTAAATTTGGACCTTTTAAAAAATTCCTATGGATCATTAGAAATATATGCAGTATTGATAATATATATTCAAATGTGAAGATATGTCGCAGAAATAGGGCGAATAGACAGTTGCAAGTTTGCACTTAGCTATGTTTCCCTGTAAGCCATAAATTTGGATATGAATTGATCAATTGATTGTTTAAAATGGTAGTTATCTAACCATTTGCCTATTTATTTTAGGTAAGATTTCTTTAGAAATTGAAGGTAGATAGTGTTCTACGTTTAATTACCTAATCTTGATGTAAGACGCATATCGGATGTTTATTGGAAAAAGTTACGGCAAAATTGTGACACAATTGAAAATTTGCATTGGGTTAGTCTCAATAAAATTTGTTAAATTGTATTTTTGATATAAGTTTAAAGTGCGATTTAATCTTTGATTTTTGTCATGTTTAAAACTTTTTACCATTTACCACGTTGCGTCATTGCTTGATGTGGATTAAAACGAGCACTAATTTGGCCATTTGTAATGGGAAAGACAGGGGTTTGTCTGGAAAGTTAAGTGGTTTTAGGTGGGTTCAAGCCGTTCGTGTTTAAGAAGGACGGTCATAATAATTAGGGAGCTTCTTTATGAACTTACGGTTCAAAAATAAGTTGGGGCTTAAAAGCTTTTATCTAAGCGTTTTTGTTTCAGCTGTTTCAGCATTTTTAGGATCAACAATTGCAATGGCTGCTGAGGGGCAACCTGTTGATTGGCAGTTAGGGTTTCAAGATTCAGTTACTCCAATTATGGATCAAATTAATGAGTTCCATAACTTGCTTTTAATCATCATTACTGTGATCACACTTTTTGTAATGTTTTTACTTTTATATGTGATAGCTCGTTTTAATGCGAAAGCTAACCCTGTTCCTTCTAAAACAACTCACAGCACCTCACTTGAATTTGCTTGGACTGTTGTTCCAATTTTGATTTTGCTTGTTATTTCAGTTCCTTCATGGCGCTTGCTTTCAGCTCAATATACTTTTCCAAAGGCTGATGTGACAATTAAAGCGATTGGTAACCAGTGGAACTGGGATTATGAATATACTGATCATGAAGACATAGCTTTTACAGCGACTATGAAAGAAGACAATGAGTTAGAAGCGGGTGAGCCTCGCTTGCTCTCAACTGATAATGTTGTTGTTGTTCCTGTAAATAAAGTTGTTCACGTTCTTCTAACTGCTGACCCTGCTGGTGTTATTCATAACTGGGCAGTGCCTAGTTTTGGTGTGAAAGCTGATGCGGTGCCTGGTCGTGTGACACGTACTTGGTTTAAAGCTCGTAAAACAGGTATGTATTATGGGCAATGTTCAGAGTTGTGTGGTAAAGATCATGCTTTCATGCCTATTCAGGTGAAAGTGGTAACAGCCAAAGAATATGATAAATGGCTGCAATGGGCCAAAGAAGAATATGCATCTAATGACAGCATTAATGATGGTGTTAAATTTGCGAAGAATAAAGCTGATGGCAATGTCTTAGCCAAATTAGCGGAATAATAATTGAAATTTTTAATAGTTTTTAGCTTCAAGATTTAGGGAGAGCATTGATGGCACATGTTGAAGCCGATCATCATGATGATCACAAGCCTGGGTTCATCTCGCGTTGGTTTTTTTCAACCAACCACAAAGATATTGGTACCTTATATTTATTATTTGCCATTATGGCGGGTATAGTTGGCGGCGCTTTGTCCGTCGGCATGCGGATGGAGTTGCAAGAACCTGGAATGCAGGTTTTTAACAATCCACACATGTTTAACGTATTTACGACCGCTCATGGTTTGATCATGGTTTTCTTCATGGTTATGCCTGCGATGATTGGTGGTTTTGGTAACTGGTTTGTACCATTAATGATTGGTGCGCCTGACATGGCGTTCCCACGTATGAACAACATCTCGTTCTGGTTATTGCCAGCCGCTTTTGCTCTTTTGATCCTTTCTCTCTTCCAAGGACCAGAAGGTTCGCAAGGTATTGGTGCCGGTTGGACGATTTATGCGCCGCTTTCAACGACAGGCCATCCAAGTCCTGCGATGGATTTTGGTATTTTGTCTCTCCATCTAGCGGGTGCAGGGTCTATTCTTGGTGCAATTAACTTCATTACAACGATCTTCAATATGCGTGCTCCTGGCATGACACTTCACAAGATGCCATTGTTTGTATGGTCAGTTCTTGTAACAGCGTTCTTGCTTCTGCTTTCGCTTCCTGTTCTTGCCGGTGCGATTACCATGTTGTTGACAGACCGTAACTTTGGTACTTCATTCTTCAGCCCTGAAGGTGGCGGTGATCCACTACTTTACCAACACTTGTTTTGGTTCTTTGGTCACCCTGAAGTGTATATTCTTATCCTTCCTGGTTTTGGTATCATTTCTCAGATCGTTTCAACTTTCTCTAAGAAGCCTGTTTTTGGTTATCTTGGAATGGCATACGCGATGGTTGCGATTGGTCTTGTTGGTTTTGTTGTGTGGGCGCACCATATGTATGCGTCTGGCATGAGCGTGGATAGCCAAGCTTACTTCATGTTGGCGACTATGGTTATTGCGGTGCCAACAGGTGTTAAGATTTTCTCTTGGATTGCCACAATGTGGGGTGGCTCAATGACATTTAGCGCACCTATGGTTTGGTCAATTGGATTTATTTTCCTCTTTACTGTTGGTGGTGTGACAGGTGTTGTTCTTGCGAACGCTGGTGTCGACCGGGCACTGCATGATACATATTACGTGGTTGCTCACTTCCACTATGTGCTTTCACTTGGTGCTGTTTTCTCAATCTTTGCTGGTTGGTATTACTGGTTCCCTAAAATGTTTGGCATAACTTACTCTGAAGGTTTGGCGAAACTACACTTCTGGGTTATGTTTATCGGTGCGAATATCATTTTCTTCCCGCAACATTTCCTAGGTCTTGCCGGTATGCCACGCCGCTATGTGGATTATCCTGATGCTTATGCTGGTTGGAACTATGTGTCATCTATTGGCTCATATATCACCGCTGCGTCAGTTGTGTTGTTCCTCTTCATTATGCTGCATGCGGTTATCCGCCGTGAAAAAGCTGCTGCTAATCCTTATGGTGAAGGTGCAACAACATTGGAGTGGACATTGTCTTCACCTCCTCCGTTCCACCAATTCTCAGAATTGCCGCGGATTAAATAATCTTAAATCATCCTCCAGGCGCTCATTTATTTGACGCGCCTGGAGATTTTTGCTTTTACTTTTTATGGAATTTTCAGTTTATGAGTGACATTGCTTATCAACAAGAGGAAGACGCGCAACCCTTTGGCGGTGATGTGCAGGATTATGTGCAGCTGTTGAAACCACGGGTTATGTCTTTGGTTGTCTTTACTAGTTTTGTTGGTTTGATGGTTGCTCCTGGCTCTATTCATCCCTTTTTAGGGCTTGTAGCTATTTTATGTATCGCTATTGGTGCCGGCGCATCTGGTGCTTTAAATATGTGGTATGATGCTGACATTGATGGGCAAATGCAGCGCACGGCCGCGCGCCCTATTCCCCGAGGTCTGGTTTCTAAACATGAAGCTTTGACACTTGGGATTGTTCTTAGTGTTTTTTCTATTGTTGTTCTTGGGTTAGCGACGAACTGGCTTGCTTCGGCGCTGTTGGCTGGAACAATTGGCTTTTATATTTTCATTTACACAATGTGGTTGAAGCGTTCTACACCGCAAAATATTGTTATTGGTGGAGCGGCAGGTTCTTTCCCTCCGATGATTGGCTGGGTTGCCGTTACTGGTTCTATCTCTCTTGAATCTATTGTCTTGTTCATGATTATCTTTATGTGGACGCCTCCTCATTTCTGGGCTTTGTCGCTTTATCGTTGCCGAGATTATGAGCGTGTTGGTGTGCCGATGATGCCTGTGGTTAAGGGGCCTGATGCGACGAGATTGCAGATTTTAATTTACAGCTTTATTCTTTTTGCTGTGAGCTTAACGCCTGCTTTTATTGATCTGGGAGGATTGCTTTATCTCACTTTTAGTGTGATGGCGGGTATTGTGTTTCTTTATTTAGCGCTTCAAGTTTATCGCGTTCGCGTTGGCACTATTGCTGATGCGATTGCAAAGA
>JAEPQF010000102.1 GCA_017640685.1 Hyphomicrobiales bacterium | reverse complement strand
CGCATTAAATAGATCAATATCGTTAGAATATTTATCCTCTAAAGTCTCGAGCACCTGAATGGCCGTACCCGTCTGATCTTTAGAGCTTAGGCATTGCGCTTTTAAAATTTGCGCGTCCAACCAAATCGGTTCGCTTTCATCAATGCCGCTTAAATAAACAATAGAGCGATCATATTTCTTAACGCGATAAAGTAAGCTCGCCAGTGAATAATCTGCAGCTGCAAATTCAGGGCGTAACAAGCGAGCCATTTGCAAAAAGATCAAGCCATCATCAACACCACCATTTTCCGCTCTGCGATCACCAAGGCTAAAGAAAATTTCAGCCAAGCCCTCCTGTGCTGTTTGCACATGAGACGCCATAGGAATTTTCGCTTTGATTTTCTTCTCAATCAAAACCAAATCTGGGTGTTTAAATCGCGCTCTTGAAAAATGTTTACTCAACACAGTGAGCGCAGCACGCCGTTGATTATTCTTTGCTAAAAATTGCGCATAAGACCCAACAAGACGGACCATCTGATGATATTTACGATAAAGCCGAGAGTAAGCCCTTTGAGCATCTTTAACTTTGCCATTAACATCAGCAATTAGCGCCCGATGATATTGCTGATAATCACGCACCCAATCTGTATCAGATTTTGCATTTAGTAATTTTATCGCCTTAGAATATTTCCCTTGCTCTGATAATATCCAGGCTTGTGAAATTCGCTCAATCAGGGCGCTTAAAGGTCCATCATTACTCGCAAGAAAATGGGCCTCAGCGGCACTGTAATTTTTAGATTTAAATTCATCAACACCGCGATAAAGGCGCGCAAACGGATGAGCAGCATCAATCTTAATGAGCTTTTTGCTCAAATCACTGGCTCTAGACCAATCCCCGCCCATCAATTCAAGCAGAAAAGATTGTTCTAAAATTCTTTTATTATTCGGCTCATAATCCAATGCGCGGCGCATATAATGCGCAGCTTCCACAGTATCATGTTTAGAACTTGCATAACGACCAGCTAAATAGCTGCCAAGAAATGAACTTGATTGTAAATCGGTTTGAGTTTTCTCGGCTAAAACACCCCCACTAAGCAGAAGAGCTCCACTAATACTCAACACACAAACAAGTGTGGCAACGGGTGAAAGGAATTTTTTCATATAGTCGCTATCCATGTATATAATGACATAATCATAAAGATGACCTGTTTTCCTATGCGGCGCAAGTCACAATGCACCATTATTAAGCGAACTATGCCCCTCCTTATGTGGCAAAGCTATGATCTGAATAAAAAAATGCCGTAAACTTGATACAAAACAGACAAACAACTGCAATTAATCAAACTTTACGGCATTTTGAGCTAAAGTTAGCTGTAACTTCAATTTATTGTCAAAACGGAGTTAACAATGCTGGAAATTTACATATTCGGGTAATTTGGCCCCCCACCACCTTCAGGAGTAACCCAAGTGATGTTCTGAGCTGGGTCCTTAATATCGCATGTTTTACAGTGCACACAATTTTGCGAATTGATTTGAAAACGAGGATCTTTCCCCTCTTCTATAATCACTTCATAAACCCCAGCAGGGCAATAAAGCTGCGCAGGTTCTGCGTAATCAGGTAAGTTTTTCTCAATCGGAATAGACGCATCAGCAAGCTTCAAATGAACAGGCTGTTCTTCACCATGATTGGTCGCCGAAAAACTCACATTCGTCAAACGATCAAAAGAGAGCACACCATCTGGTTTCGGATACTCTATCTTAGGATAATCAGCGGCCTTGCCCGTGCTCTCAGCATCATTTTTCCCATGGCTCAGTGTGCCAAAGAAATTAAATCTGAAAATGGTCGCAAACCACATATCAAATCCGCCAAACGCCAAACCACCAAGCGGGCCAAACTTACCATTTAGTGGTGCAACATTGCGAACAGGTTTTAAGTCTTTGCCAATTGCCCCTTTGCGCAACTCAACATCATAATCATGAAGCTCATCACCAGAGCGCTCTTCACCAATCGCTTTATGAGCAGCCTCAGCGGCAGCAATACCAGAAAGCATTGCATTATGATTGCCCTTAATGCGAGCGAAGTTTACTAGGCCAGCAGAACAACCAAGCAAAGCACCACCAGGAAATACCGTTTTAGGAATGGATTGATAACCACCTTTGGTCACAACACGTGCCCCATAAGAAACTCGCTTACCACCCTCTAAAACTTTTGCAATATCAGGATGGTGTTTCCAACGCTGGAACTCATTATAAGGTGAAAGATGTGGGTTCTTATAATTAAGGTCAATGATATAACCAACATAAACTTGATTGTCTTCAAGGTGATACATAAACGAACCACCTGCGTTTTTAACCCCTAAAGGCCAGCCCATGGTGTGAGTAACTTCACCAAGATTATGGTTCTCAGGCTTCACTTCCCAAATTTCTTTAATGCCAATGCCAAATTTTTGCACATCACAGTCAGCATCCAAGTCATATTTAGCAATCACTTCTTTAGAAAGAGAACCACGCGCCCCTTCAGAAAGCATCACATATTTACCATTCAAAATCATACCAGGTTCATAATTTGGCCCAGGAGTACCATCTTTCTCTAAGCCAAATTCACCAGCAACAACACCAGTAACCTCACCCTTTTCACCATAGATCAATTGCGAACATGCCATGCTTGGGAATACTTCAACGCCAAGTGCTTCCGCTTGTTCTGCCATCCAGCGACAAACATTCCCCATAGAAACAATATAATTACCATGGTTATTCATCAAAGGTGGCATGATGAAATTAGGAAGACGAAGAGAACCAGCCGGCCCTAAAACCATGAAGCGATCACTGGTCACTTTCGTATTGAGCGGAGCACCCTTTTCTTTCCAATCAGGAATGAGTGTATCCAAACCAATCGGGTCTAAAACAGCACCTGAAAGAATGTGAGCCCCAACCTCAGATCCTTTTTCAAGCACAACAACATTTAGATCTTCATCCAGTTGCTTTAAACGGATGGCAGCAGAAAGCCCAGCAGGCCCAGCGCCAACAATAACTACATCAAAATCCATAGCTTCCCGTTCAGGAAGCTCCGATTGATCAACCATTAAAATCTCCTCTAGAGCGTACTTTAGGTAGCCAGATGCATAATGAGCATCAAAAGCCAATTCATTAGTTTTTACTTCATGTGAGCACTTGAGCACACAATCTTTGCACTAGTTTTGCGAATAACAATACGCTTAATCAAAAAACTTAGATCATGTCTCAGTTAATTATCAAACATTCAACATGCTCTAAGGGCGGTGACATTTTTTCCAACAATTCATTTTTTGCACCAGCAACAAGCTCATGCTAGATGTTTAATCTCTAAATGACGGCCCGGGCAAGAGCACAAATGGAAAAAACTGCAGAAAAATCACTAAAACGCTCAGATTTTCAAGCAATTTTAGCTTGGTATGAGGATATGGGCGTAATTTCCACATGCGAAGAATCCCCCATCAACTGGTTAGAAGATAGCAAAACCATAGATCAATCCGTGATCAAAAGCCTTTTAGACACCTCTAAAAGTACAATAAACCCGCAAATTCACTCATCCAATCAAACCAGTCGGCCTCAAAACATCAAAAGCGCTGAAGAAAGAGCAAACACGGCGTCAGCTATTTTGGCAGAAAACAACCCGCAATCTCAACGAACTGCGCCGCCACAAAGAGAAGCTCCTCTGTCTCTCCCCTCACTTGAAAAAGCAAAAGAGTTAGCCAATCAATGCTCTTCCCTCGAAGAGTTACGAGAAACTTTGGCTGAATTTGATGGATGTGGCTTAAAAAGAACCGCGAAAAATTTGGTCTTTTATCGGGGCGAAGCCAAAGCTGACCTCATGATCATCGGTGAAGCCCCAGGCCGTGAAGAAGATATTGTCGGCAAACCGTTTGTCGGCGCCGCCGGCCAACTGCTTGATCGCATGTTAAAAGCCATAGACATTGATAGCAATTCAGCGCACATAACAAACCTTGTTTATTGGCGCCCACCTGGCAATCGGGCCCCAACAGCCGAAGAAACCGCCATTTGCCGCCCCTTTTTAGATAAGCAAATAGAGTTGGTTCAACCAAAACATATCTTGCTGTTAGGGGGGGAAGCTGCCAAACAAATTTATCAAACAACCACCGGCATCACAAAACTCAGAGGCAAATGGAAAAAAATTCCTGATAGCATCCATAAAATGGACACCTTAGCCACGTTCCATCCCGCTTACCTACTTCGAACGCCCATAGCAAAGCGCTTAGTTTGGCATGATCTTCAATTATTAAGAGATAAATTAGCAAATCTTTGACAAAAAACTGAGGGAATAATCATGGATGTAAGAATAGAAACGCTTGAAGCTTTGAACCTTATTTCTTCTGTAGAACTCGGCCCGTACCCTCAATCAGCTCCCAAAGCGTGGGATCAATTATTTACAGAGTTAAAAAAATTAGAAGGCATCACTCCCAAACAACTCATCGGTTTTGGCATGGATGATCCCTTTCTCACCCCAGCGCCCTTAACAAGATATATTGCAAGTACAACCTATGAAGGCGAGTTCAACGAACAACCTGACCTCAATCTATTTAAAATGGAAATAAAAGCAGGGAAATATGCCATTTACACAATGAAAGGCCCCTATCATAATATGCCAAGCGAATTTGCAAAATTGCGAAATGAGTGGCTACCAGCTTCAAACGAAGAGCTCGATTGCTTACGCCCTTGGTTAGAAATATACCTCAATGACCCATTTGAAGTCCCAGAAGAAGACTATCTAACAGACCTCCATATCCCACTAAAATAAAAGCTTATCCCTCATTAAAAACGTCCTGCCTTTAGAGCTTTACGCAGGAATTTGATTGCATTGTTTAACTGCATATTATAATATGCATATAAAATACATATATAATCAATTACAAAGGAGTGAAAGCCAATGCATCTTATCAATTTATTTTTAAAACTATTTTTCTCACCTGGTAATTACGTCCTTAAAAAAGCAGGCATAACAATTGAGGAAGATGGTGGTATCTTGCGCTCATTTGTAAATATGTGTGTTTGGGGCCTCTTAGCCATCATTAGCGTTGTCATCCTTCTTTGAGGCAAGCCGTAAAAAGCACACCTCTTTCCCCAAAAAACACCCAAATCACAGTTTTCGGGGAGATTGTTAATTGACAGATCTCAATGAATGAGCCGATAAATGGGAATAAGATATTTAAAACCCACAACAAATTGAAGAGATCCACATGGCTGGCATTGATGAATCACGTCCCTTTACTCCCATCACCATCGCTATTCTAACTGTCTCAGACACAAGAACAGAAAAAGATGATAAATCCGGCACGCTGCTTTCAAATATGCTGGTAGAATCAGGGCATAACTTAGCTGAAAGCTCTATCGTCAAAGACGACATTCCCGCCATTCAAGAACAAATTAACAAATGGGTTGATGACAAATCTATCGACGCCATCATCACAACCGGTGGCACAGGCTTTACCGGTCGAGACGTCACACCAGACGCCATCAAGCCACTGTTTGACAAGGAAATTGACGGGTTTTCTGCTCTTTTTCATCAATTATCCTATGAGAAAATCGGCACATCAACAATCCAATCACGCGCCTGCGGCGGCCTGATAAAAGACACCTTTGTGTTCTGCGTCCCCGGCTCGCCTGGTGCATGCAAAGATGCCTGGCACGGCATTTTAAAATATCAATTAGACAGCCGTCACCGTCCCTGCAATTTCGTAGAAATCATGCCCCGCCTCATGGAACATGTAAGCTAAAACCTATAGAGGCCTAAAAAGCGCCAACCTGAAGCTCAACTAAAATGCGCGGTTGTTGGTGGGCAACCTGAAGCGCCACTAAAACCGCGGTTGCTGGTGGGCAACCTGAAGCGCCACTAAAACCACGGTTGCCTTGGCGCGGATGCTTTGTGGGCATCTAGAGCGCAATAGAGGCAACCGAAGGAGCACCAAATAAAGACATCTGAAGCACATATTAGCGGATATCTTGGGCCTCAGAGTTCTGTAGGTAACAGCGACGGTTGCCATGCGGATGCTTTGTGGGCATCTGAAGCTAAGAAAAGTGGGCAACTGAAGGAGCGTCAAAAAAGAGAGAGAAAACCTACCAGCTTGTTAACAAACTGGTAGATGAAACGCTTTAAACTATTCAAAGTCATCATTCATTCCTTTAATAGTACAACGGGCTGTATTTATGCCTAAATTTAATGGAATGAAGAAGAATCTATTTTTTTAATCGTTGCTTGGCTTTTCATAATAAACACGGGTCCTGCTACTGCATGCTCTTATCACGCCTGAACATACTCACTCAGCACAAAGCAATTAGCACTTTGTGTGTGACCCTAGTGCTGTTCCTCTGTCTTTCAGGAGATCAGCTTCTTGGGCGTGGTGAAGGCGCAAGAACGCTATCTATTTATAACATTCACACCAAGAAAACCCTCACAGTTGTTTATAAGAAAGATGGAAAATATATTCCATCAGCTATGAAACGCATTGATCACATAATGGGGGACTGGCGGCGCAAAGAAAGCCGCGTGATGAATAAAGGTCTGATTGACCTCATGTGGGAAATGCATAACCAATTAGGTTCTCGCAAACCCATTCACCTAATTTCTGGCTACAGATCTCAAAAAACCAACAATGCACTAAGAAAACGCGGCGGCGGCCAGGCCAGAAAAAGTCGGCATATCCTCGGCATGGCAGCAGATGTTCACTTCCCTGATGTGCCGGTAAGAGAATTAAGAGATTCAGCCCTTATCAGACAAAGAGGTGGTGTAGGTTATTATCCAACCTCAGGCCTTCCCTTTGTTCATCTTGATGTTGGCAGAGTTCGCCACTGGCCCCGCATTGCAAGACCTCAATTAGCAGCTCTCTTTCCTAGCGGGCGCAGTAAACACGTACCAAGAGACGGGCGTCCGCTAACCAAAGCTGATGCCAGAAAATATGGAGCGGCTGCAAAGATTGCTAAAATGCGCCGCATTCAATTAGCACGCCGTCAAAAAAGAGACGGCATTGCTATAGCCGCCCTCACCCCACCGGTGCAAAAAACAAAACCACAAACAGCGCCTAAGGTTGAGCCAAAACTCGCTTCACTTAACCGAGATGCACTCAACGAAAAAATAGCGTCTTTAAGACCATCAACTCTTGAAGAACCAAAACGCGCGAAAATCAGGCCAACTCTAACGCCCAAAGAAAAGCTCGACACTAAAGAACAAATCGCAGGCTATAAACCAAGCAACAAAAGCATTACTCAACAAAATGAGCCAAATGAAAAAGGTGTACCAGACTGGTGGCGTAATCAAACCATAGCCAGCCTCTCTCCATTACAAACAAAATTAGAAGAAGAACGCCAACTTGTTCAACTTGCTTCGGTAGATGCAGACATGCCAGAAAGCTGGCGCAGTTTTGCGCCAAGAAAAAAGGCACAAATCATCGAACAAAACAATGTTGCCTATTCACCTGAATTCGATGAAGAACACCCTGAAGAATTAAATTATCGACCATTTTCACTAAGCCCTTTAATGACAGATCAACCCGTGGCCGAAAATGAAGATCTCTTAAAACTAAGCCCACCAGATTATGCGCAGGCCAGTGTCTTACTAAAAGATAACCAAGGCATTGCGTCTTCACGTTTCCTCCCAGGCCTTCAAATTGGTAGTTTAGGGCTAGCCAACCAATTCGTTGGTAGTGCCATAACAGACCTCACACCACCACCAGCAGTTAAAGAAGAACGAGCAAAGCGCAAAGTTAAAAAGAGAAGAGTAAAATACAAGAAGAAGCGCAAAAAATATCGTAAAAAGAAACCCAAAAAGAAAGAAGTGAAATCCAATTCATTTTTTGGTCTTTTTTAAAAAACACAAAAATGATAAAATCATGAGAGCTTTGTAACAAAATCATCTCATTATTCAATCAACTCATTACCCTCTTAAATTTGAGAAAAACTTGATAAGAAATTGAGAGAAAGGCATTATTAAATCATCCAAAAGTTGAAATTTTCAGATATAAATCAGCACCTTACCTAACAAAACTCTGAGAGTTTCATGAGAAGCAATTAAGATCCTTGGAGGGATGAAATGAAAGTTCAATTTAAACAAGCACTTTTCGCCGCCGCCCTATCAATTTACACCATCTCTCCCATAGCACTCTCTCCTGCAAAGGCCTACACGGTCTATGTTAGTAACGAAAAAGACGACACAATAACCGTCATTGATAGCAAAACACTCAAAGTTATAGACACCATCAAAGTTGGCCAACGCCCTAGAGGGATCATTCTCTCAAAAGACGAAAAATATATACTTGTTTGCGCGAGTGATGATGACACCGTTGAAGTGATCGATAGAAAAACCAAAAAAATAATCAAAACATTACCATCCGGCCCAGATCCTGAGCTCTTCATTCTTCATCCCTCAGGCAACCCTCTTTACATCTCTAACGAAGATGACAATATGGTCACCGTTGTTGATATTGAAAAGAACAAAGTCCTTAACGAAGTGCCCGTTGGGGTTGAACCTGAAGGTATGGGCATTAGTCCAGATGGTAAAACCATCGTTAATACATCAGAGACAACCAACATGGTGCATTTCATCGATTCAAAAACAAATGAAATCACCCACAATGTTTTGGTCGAACAACGCCCAAGAGTAGCCATTTATAATCACGCTGGCACGCAAGTTTGGTCATCATCAGAAATCGGCGGAACCGTAAATGTCATTGATGATAAGAAACGGGAGATTATCCAAAAAATAACCTTTGAAATCCCTGGGGTAACCCAAGACACAGTGCAGCCCGTTGGCATCAGATTATTAAAAGATGGATCAAAAGCCTTTGTCGCTCTCGGCCCATCTAACCGTGTCGCAGTGGTCAACATGAAAACTTACAAGGTCGAAAAATATTTACTTGTTGGTCAAAGAGTTTGGAACCTAGGCTTCACACCAGATGAAAAATTCCTCTACACCACAAACGGTGTGAGCAATGATGTGTCAGTGATTGATGTGGCAAAGTTAAAAGTCATCAAATCAATCCCTGTTGGTCGCTATCCGTGGGGTGTCGTAATCGCCAAAGATTAAAACATATCACTTTCAAATTAATCTTAATGATAGCATGCAACATAGGTATACAAATCACCCATGAATAGAAAACACCTATCTCTTTTTGATAAAAAAACAATCCCCCTCCTATTCTCCCTTGCAATTTTAGCTCCTGTTGCAAGTGGAGGGGGAGCCATCAAAGAAGCGCATGCTTATTCAGAAGATAAAAACTGGCCGTGCATCCAGGCCAAAGTAATAAAACTATCAGCTGGTCAAATGTGGCGGGGCAACCCAGTAAAAGAAACAGATCTCACCTGGCAGCAAAATGAAGATGTAAAATCTCTAATCAAGCAAATCATGCCTCGCCGCGTAACATTAAAAGAGACAGAAAAAATCATAAGCGACTTTGCAAAAAAACACAGTACCAATGTGAACAAACAATTAGAGCAAAGCTTTTTAGCTCTTTTGTTTGAAACGAATAAAGTGAGAAAAGAAATCATCGGTGGTATCGGCAAATTTTCATCCCGCCAAAAAAGCCTCTCAAAACGCATCATCGAAAACAGACGCAAAATCGTAGAGTTTGAAAAAAAAGACGAAGCCGGCACCCTCACTAAAGAAGAAGACCAGCAATTAGCCAAGTTAGAACAACAACTCGAATGGGATATCCGCATTCATGAAGAACGCGAAAAATCCCTTGAGTATGTCTGTGAAAGTCCTGTTATTCTTGAGCAAAGGCTCTTCGCCCTCTCTCAACAATTAAAGAAATTCTATAAATAAATGAATGTGCTATTTGCCTACAACGCTCTGATAAAATGGAGTTATGAATTAGAAACAAAGTCATTTAAATCTTCCATAGATATGTAATGGATATTGATCTTATTCCCATCAAGGTCACGGAAATAACCAGCATAAAAGCCTTTCATCTCATCGCGGTAACCAGCTGGCCCTTCATCAATAGCACCAAGCTCCATGGCCTTTTTATAAACCTTATCAACTTCCTCGGTAGACGATGCTGCAAGACCAATCATAACCCCATTGCCAACAGTGGCATGCTTGCCGTCAAAAGGTTTCGTAATAGAAAAACCAGCTGACCCATCCTTCTTGCCCCAGGCAACATAACCCTCAAAATCCATCATTCGGCCAATCCCTAAAACCTTAAAAAGTTCATCATAAAATTTAGCCGATTTTTCAATATCATTCGTACCAATTGTTATATAGCCAATCATGCTATTTATTCCTTCCTTTAAAAAATAAAATATGTTTCTGAGTAAAAATAGTCAGTCAGCTCAGGAGGCTACTTAAATCTCGTCACCGTTAAGAACATTCATCAAAGAGCTTGATCTAAGAACCTTTGACTGTAGAACTTTCACCTCTAAGAACCAGCATCGGAAAAACAAAGTTTGTTCTTATCCAAATCTCTGACATATGCAGAAAAATACGGCCCGCGTTGATTAGGCTCACCTTCACAAGTTCCCCCAAGATCAAGAGCCTTTTTATGAAAATTTTTAACGTCTTGGCTTGAGCCCACACAAAAACCAATCATAGTTCCGTTTCCATTGGTCGCAGGTTTTTCATTGATGGGATAAGCAATTGCAAAAGCAAAGTCATCGCACTGCCAAAATGTCATTCTCTCATTAGATAAAACTTGCCTCAGCTCTGTTCCTTCAAAAAGTGCGTCATAGAACTTAATTGAACGCTCCATATTGGAGGTTCCAAAAACACCATAATTCATTTTCATCAATTTAATATCCTGTGAGAGTAACGAACGATCCAGTTAATTTAAGTCGTTACAAATCAACATATTTAAAAACATGACATTTTATGTCATATTTGTTTTATGAAACAGAAAAAGACATCCACAAGATTACAAAGACTTGATGAATTAACCGGCTTGCTCAAAGCAAACGATCACAATCTCGTCTCTGATTTAGCTGAAAATCTAGGTGTTAGCCCGCGCACGATCATGCGCGATCTAGAAATTTTAATTGAAAAAGGCTACCCAATAGAAACCTGCCCCGGGCGAGGTGGCGGTGTAAGTTTACACAAACATTGGGGGCTAGGCCGCCTTCATTTTAATTATAAAGAGATCATCGATCTCCTGTTAAGCCTCGCTGTTATGGAAAAACTCCATTCTCCGATTTTTTTGAGCAATCTAAAATCAATTAGACACAAAATTGCGGCATCGTTTCCTGAAGAACAAAGAAAACAAGTTCAAGCAGTACGAAAAAGAATACTCTTAAGTGAAATAGCATCAGAGAGCAATTTCACCCCACCTGAGCCAGATAACAAATCAATTCTAAAATCTTCAGCAAATTCCGTCTATGAAGCCTTTTTTGAAATGAAAATGATAAAGATTAATTATCATGACGTGAAAGGAGCTCAAACAGAGCGAACAATAGAACCACACTTCATAATGCTCTGCTGGCCTGTTTGGTACATTTTAGCATGGGATCATTTACGAAGTGATGCACGCTGTTTCCGCCTGGATCGCATACAAAAAGCAAAGTTAGAAAATGAAAAATTCAAATTAAAAAGCAGCCAAACACTTATCGGAAAATTAGAAAACTTCACAGTCCGGCTTTAAAAGAAATACAACCGCTGGCACACAAAAGCCTTTATTGCGTCTGAGCTTCAACCTTAATCAAAGCCCCACTTTCATCAATCAATGGAATCCCATAGCTCGATAAAATTTTGTTTATTTCATCTTGTTTGCGACGAATGATGCGGTTGAGTTGCCGTTTCCAAACCTTCTCCCCGCGGCGCACGCCAAATGTAATCCTGTAAGCCATGCGCCCACCCTTGGTCTCATTAATCAGTGGAACAACAGTTAAAGGTTTGCTTGCTTGCTTGGCAAAAAAGCCTCCAATCGGCCCCCATAACAACCCAACATCCAAAGTCCCCTTGGAAATCTCGTCAATCATCTGTTCCGCTGGAGAAAAATAACGACGATCAACCATACGATGATAAGATTTGATGTTATCAAGTAAATCATTTAGCGCAAGAATGGTTACAGGAGGTGTCCCTGCAATCACGCCAATTTTCTTTCCCCTCAAGCGAGGGTCATCCAAATTCTTAAGGTCATCAAACTCACCTTGTCGGTGAATAAGAACATAGCTGGTTTTGTAATATGGATTACTATTAAGAACCAATTCATGGGCAGAAACATAACCGATAATAATATCGCATTTTTTCTTATCTAAAGTTTGCCGAATGAAACCAACCGACTGCGGAAACCAAGTATATTTGACCGGCACACCAAGTTCCCCTGCAATCAAATCAGCGATCTTATTTTCAAAGCCATCCTTAGCTT
>JAEPQF010000101.1 GCA_017640685.1 Hyphomicrobiales bacterium | reverse complement strand
ACCTGTTAGCTGCGTAACAGCTTCTAGACGCTGAGCGTTAATAATCGAATTGGCGACTTTTCGTTGATCTGTAATGTCTGTTGAGAGAACAAAAAGACCAATGACTTCCCCTTTTTTGTTTTTCTCAGGTGTAAAAACAACTCGAGTGGCATGGTCTGGCTGTTCTTCAGTGGGGTTATCATATTCCGTTGAAACAGTTTCTCCCCTCAAAGACTGTTCTAAAAAGGGTTTAAGGTACTGGAAAATATCGGCAGGAAAAATGTCTTCCATTTTTTTGCCGACAACTTCTTTTTTTGCATCATTTCTGGGGATGCCCCAAATTTCCGCCAGTCGAAGATTTGAAAAACGATAGACTAAATTACGATCAAGATAAGCAATATGGGCTGGAAGGGACTGATTAATTACATGTAACCGATCTTCTGAGGCGGTGAGAGCATTTTTAACTTCTTCTAATGCTCTGTTGGCGGCTAAAAGCTGGCGGTTGGTTTCTGAGAGGCGTGATGAATCTTGTAATAAACGATCTGATAAAAATTCAGATCTCTCTTTTAATAGCTCTTCTTGGTTTTTTTGCGCGGTTACATCCGTATAAACCGCAACCCATCCTCCGTTATTTAAAGGATGGCCTTCTACGGCGATGCTCGTTCCATTTGGGCGCTTGCGTTCAAGATAATGGGGCTCAAACATACGAGCACGGTTAACACGTTCTTCCACCAGAGTTTCGATATCACCTGGACCATATTCTCCCTTTGTTGCCAGAAACTTCACTACCTCTTCGAAGGTTGAACCTCTTTTTACTAAACCATTGGGTAAATTATATATTTCTACAAAACGGCGGTTCCATGCTACCAGCTCGAGATTTGAATCATAGATAGTTACGCCTTGCTGGATGAGGTTTAGACCACTTTCTATCAGTGAGATGTCCTGCTCAGTCAAAACTTCGTCATTTTGCCAGAGTGATGGCATATATCCTCCCAATTAAACACAAGCTCGCAATTATTATACTTATAGGCGATTTATTGAATTATAATGGGATAAAAATGGAGATGGCAATTAGTTTTAAAATTTTTCGCAAGATAATCAAAATGATCCTATTTTTTTCAAAAAAAGATAATTCTTTGTAAAAAAATCAGCCTGGCAACAAATCGTAACAATTGTGAAATTTTATAGCAACGACACTCCGTCATAGTCATTGAAACGAAAGCATTCAATAAGAAATGCATTTGGGAGGACATACTGGGATGCTACTAAGCGTCGATAATATTAATTTGTCTTTTGGCGGCTTAAAGGCTCTGAAAGATGTCAGTTTTTCAGTTAAAGAAGCTGAAGTTTTTTCTATTATTGGTCCTAACGGGGCCGGTAAAACGTCAATGTTGAATTGTATTTCCGGGCGCTATAAGCCGCAACAAGGATCAATTCATTTTGGGCCAGATCAAAAAAACCTTATTCCTTTGAAACCAAATCACAGAGCTGATTTGGGCATTGGCCGTACATTTCAAAATCTCGCACTTTTCGGGCACATGACTGTGCTTGAAAATATTATGGTTGGGCGACATCATCTTTTGAAAAATAACTTTCTCACTGGCATGGCTTATTGGCTTGGTGCTCAAAGTGAAGAGCTTGATCATCGCCGTGAGATTGAAGATGTCATTGATTTTCTAGAAATCCAACATATCCGCAATTCTGTTGCGGGTACACTTTCTTATGGCCTTCGCAAGCGGGTAGAGCTGGCAAGGGCTGTGGCGCTTCGCCCCAAACTTGTTTTGCTGGATGAGCCAATGGCTGGAATGAACCAGGAAGAAAAAGAAGATATGGCTCGCTATATCATTGACCTTAATGAAGAATGGGGCATGACAGTTATCATGATCGAGCATGACATGGGTGTGGTTATGGATATTTCTCATCGTGTTATGGTTTTGGATTTTGGTCAGAAAGTTTGTGAAGGCTTGCCAGATGAAGTGATGGCAAATGAGCATGTGCAAAAAGCTTATCTTGGTGCTGAACTTGAGGAGTATGCATAATGGCTTTTGATCCTAAATTAGACACACTTCCAAAACTCCTTTTACATAATGCTCAAAATTTTGGTTCCGCAACGGCGCTGCGCGAAAAGACTTTCGGCATCTGGAAAAGCCAAACCTGGAGTGATTATAACCAGAATGTTAGACGTATTGCAGCTGGTTTGACAGCGCTTGGGGTTTCAGAAAATGATGTTGTAGCCATTATTGGTGACAACCGGCCTGACTGGGTTGCCGGTGAAATTGCAATTCACTCTCTTGGCGCCATTTCCATTGGTCTTTACCGTGATTTGATGGAAGATGAACTTGCTTATTTAATTGAATATTCTCAGGCCCGTGTTGTTTTGGCGGAAGATGAAGAGCAGGTTGATAAATTCCTAAACCTCAGTGATCGTTTAACTTCGCTTGAATATATCGTTTATGAAGATACGCGTGGCATGCGCAAATATGACGATAGCAAACTAATTAGCCTTGAGGATATGCGCAAAAAAGGTGATGCGCTTTTAGAAGCCAATCACAATTGGTACGAGAATAAAGTTGCTAACACCGATGGTGAGAATCTTGCCATTTTATGTACAACTTCAGGTACGACCAGCCATCCAAAGCTGGCAATGATTTCTGCGGCAGCGCTTATTCGGCACTGCCATGATTATTTATCTGTCGCCCCGATGGAAGAAACTGATGAGTATGTTTCGAATTTGCCGTTGCCGTGGATCATGGAGCAAATTTATGCTCTTGGAAAATCTCTTATTTCTCGCATGACAGTCAACTTTGTTGAAGAAGGGGAAACCCTGATGTCTGACTTTAGAGAAATTGGACCTAATTTCGTTTTATTTGCTCCTCGCGTTTGGGAACAAATTGCAGCTGATGTGCACTCACGTATGATGGACTCTTCCTGGATCAACCAAAAACTTTATAATTGGTTGAGCAAAAGAGGCATGAAAGCTTTTGAAGCTGGTAAAACAGATTGGCTTGCCCAAAAATTCCTTTATGACCAACTCAAGGATCGCCTTGGGTTAACCAATGTGAAATCAGCTGCCACCGGTGGTGCAGCACTTGGCCCAGATACCTTTAAATTCTTCTTAGCGATGGGTGTGCCGCTTCGACAGCTTTATGGTCAAACAGAACTTCTTGGTGCCTACACCATCCATGAAGAACATGATGTGGACTTTGATACTGTTGGAGTTCCTTTCACCGATGATATTAAAGTCACGATCAAAGATCCTGATAATGAAGGTATTGGCGAAATTATCTCTGAAAACCGCAACAAGTTTATGGGGTATTATAAAAACGAAGAGGCGACAGCTGAAGATTTACGTGACGGGATCATGTATACTGGTGACGCTGGCTATTTCAATGATGCCGGCCATCTCGTTGTGATTGACCGGATTTCAGATTTGGCTGAAATGGCTTCTGGCTTGAAATTCTCACCGCAATTTATTGAAAACAAACTAAAATTCTGCCCTTACATTGGTGAGGCTGTGATTTTAGGTTCTGGCCGAGATTATTTGGCAGCTATGGTTTGTATTCGTTATTCCATTGTTTCCAAATGGGCCGAGAAGAACCGTATTTCTTTCACCACATACACTGACCTTTCGGCTCGTAAAGAGGTTTATAAACTTCTTCGTGAAGAGTTGATTGAAGTGAACAAGACACTTCCAAAAGCACAGCAGATTAAAAAGTTTGTCCTGCTTTACAAAGAGCTTGACCCAGATGATGGGGAATTGACCCGCACACGTAAAGTGCGCCGTGGTGTCATTAATGAAAAATATGGTGAGATTATTGATACGATTTATTCGGATCAATCCCATGTTGACATTGATACAACCATCACTTTCCAAGATGGAACCAAGCAACGTATTCAAACCACTCTCGAAGTGGAAAACCTTGCCGGCACTGGCGATCAAATCATGCAAGCGGCGGAGTAATATTATGAACTGGTCCTTACTATCTCAATTATTAGTTAATGGCGTCGTCGTTGGTATGCTTTATGGCGTGGTGGCGATGTGCTTTGTACTTATTTATAAATCCACGCAAGTGGTAAACTTTGCACAAGGTGAATTTTTGGTGCTTGGCGCCTGGGTTTGCCTATGGCTTGTTGTTGACATGGAAATGCATTTTGCAGTTGCCTTTGTCTTTACCCTTGTGTTTATGACCATATTTGGCATCATTTTGCAGATGGTTGTTCTAAGGCCTCTAATTGGTGAGCCAATTATATCGGTCATTATGGTGACGATTGGTTTATCTATTTTTTTCCAATCATTGATGAACTGGATTTTTGGTAATGCTGCCGTGGCTTTCCCGCCAGTTTTTGAAACTCAAAGTGTTCAGTTGTTTGGCTTGAATATTGAGACAGCTTATCTCTTTAGTCTTGTTATCTCACTCATCATCATGCTTGGCTTCTTTTATTTCTTTAAATACTCACGTTATGGCCTGGCCATGAGAGCTACTGCTTTTGACCAACAGGTTGCGCAGAGCTTGGGTATTTCCGTAAAGAGTGTTTTTGCGATGGCTTGGGCGATCTCTGCGGTTGTCTCTGGCATTGCCGGCATTGTGATTGGTCTTGTTAACTCCGTTTCTTCAGCTCTTGCCTTCATCGGTATTAAGGTTTTCCCTGCTGTTATTCTTGGAGGGCTCGACTCGATTGTTGGTGCTGTTCTTGGCGGTGTCATCATCGGCATGCTTGAAAATACTGCTGAGTTTGTTGATGGCCAATTCTTACACTGGGGCAATCTTTACACGATCGCACCGTTTTACATTCTAATTATTGTTTTGATGATCAAACCCTACGGGCTGTTTGGCACCAAAGATATTGAACGCATTTAAGGGAGCGAACACATGTCTTCAACTTCATTAAGACCTTGCGGTGATTTTCGCACCACTTATAAGGCAGACCAATCTTTATTTCCGACAAAATGGATTTTCCGTTGGAGTGTTATTGGCTTAATCGTTTTATTATGCTCACCACTACTTGTTGATGAGTATATTATCAGCCTACTCATTCTTGTTGGTATCTATGGCATTGCAGCACTTGGGCTCAATGTGCTGGTTGGAATGACTGGTCAAATTAGTCTTGGTCACTCTGCATTTTTTGGGTTTGGTGCTTTTTCATCAGCCTGGCTCAATACTACGACTGAAATTCCGGTATTGATCACCATTCCTCTGGCTGGTCTAATGACTACAGCGGTTGGTTTGATTTTCGGTATTCCAGCAGCACGTATTAAAGGACTTTACTTGGCGATTGCGACGCTTGCGTCTCAATTTATCTTGGAAGACTTCTTTGCGAGAGCTGAATGGTTCACAGGCGGGTCATCTGGTTCTGTAGCTGAAACAGCTATGTTCTTTGGCATCCCACTTGATACGGATATTCGCTTTTTCTATCTTGTCTTGTTCTGGACAGTTGTGAGCTGCATTGCAGTTGCTAACCTTAAACGTTCACGTGATGGTCGCGCGCTAGTTGCTGTGAGAGACCATTACCTTTCAGCTGAGATTATGGGAATTAACCTCACGAAATATCGCATTCTTGCATTTGGTATTTCAAGCTTCTTTGCTGGCCTTGGTGGTGCACTGTTTGGTCATTATCTGGGTTATGTTTCTGCCGAAGGTTTTACCATTATTCTATCTATTCAATTTCTTGCCATGATTATTATTGGTGGTCTTGGCTCTGTTCCTGGAGCTTTGATGGGGGCGGTGTTTATCGTTCTGTTGCCTGAAGTTATGGAAGCTCTTGTTTCACTTGTTATTAGTTCTGCTCCGATTTTCTCGGGGTTGGAAGCTGGCAAAGCCTATATCAAAGAAATGTCAATTGGTGCTGCCATTATTCTTTTCCTAATTTTTGAACCGGATGGTTTGGCTCATCGTTGTGGTCAAATCCGCAAATCGATCAAGCTTTATCCGTTCTCTTATTAGGTTCTTTTAGGCGAGCCTTCCATACCTGAAGGTTCGTCTTTTAAAAGTTGAGGGAAATCTCAACATTCATGTTGTCCACTGGGAGGAAAAAATATGAAATCTATTATTAAATTAGCAGCAGGTGTTGCAGTTGCTTCACTTGGTGTTACATCAGCCAAAGCTGACAGTGTTTTTGTCGGTAACTTGGTTGATTATACTGGGCCTACTGCCTTTGTTGGCAAACACTACGGTCCTGGTATTAAAGATGCTCTAGATTACATTAATGCCAATGGTGGTGTTAGTGGCACTAAGATTGAATATGAGCAAGTTGACTATGCTTATAAAGTGCCAGCTGCGATTGCTGCTTATAAGCGTTGGAAATCACGCAAAAATATGATTGCGCTACAAGGCTGGGGAACTGGCGATACTGAAGCGCTTATCACATTTGTTGCAAAAGACAAAGTTCCTGTTTGGTCAGCGTCTTACTCTGGTCACCTAACGGATCCGACTGGTAAAAACCCAAAAACAAAAAAACCAGCTCCTTACAACTTCTTCTATGGTCCAAGTTACACTGATGGTTGCCGTGCTTTGGTTCAATGGGCTGCAGCTGATGCGAAAGCAAAGGGCATTAAAGACCCTAAGTTCGTACATACTGGTGACAACCACCCTTATCCAAATGCCCCTAAAAAAGGCTGTGCTCTTTATGCAAAAGAGCTTGGATTAAAAGTGCTTTCACCAATCGTTGTTCCACTGAAGCCGGGTGATTTTAAAGCTCAATGCTTAACTATTAAAGAATCTGGTGCGAATTACGCTTGGGTTGGTAACCTTGGTGGTTCTGTGATTTCATTACTAAAATCATGTAACACTGTTGGTACTGATGTGACTTACATTGCGAATGTTTGGGCGGGTGACCACCTTACTATTAAAGCATCTGGAGCGAAAAATTATCGCTTCCCAACTGCATCTCCTTTCTGGGATTCAAAAGCTAAAGGCATGGGCCTTGTTCGCAAAATTCATGCTGCTGGTAGCACAGACAAATCACAAATTCCAACACACCACTATGTGCGCGCTATCTGCTCAGTTTATTACATGAAAGAAGCTATGGAATGGGCGAAAGCAAATGGTGGCCTAACAGGCGAAAATATCAAAAAAGGTATGTATGCCAAAAAAGATTGGGTCCCAGCTGGTTTGGAAGAAGTTTGCCTTCCTTCAACATGGTCTAGCACTGATCACCGTGGAACAACTGTTGTTTCTATCAACAAAGGTTCACTTGTCGATGGCAAAGCCGTGATTGAACTTGAAAAGAACGTAACTCTTCCACGTCGTGACGACTGGATTGGTTTCTAAAGACTTTATGTGTTGTTGGCCTGCCATTTAACACATGAGCAGGCCAACAGTTCCTTAGTTATTAAATTTATTAAAAGGCAATATTCATGCTTAAGCTTGATGAAGAAAGTGACCGTGCTGCTGGTCCTGATAAGGCCTCTGATACAGTGCTCTCAGTAGATAATATTGAGGTTGTTTATAATGATTATGTTTTGGTACTTCGCGGACTTAGTCTGCAAGTTGCTAGAGGCTCGATCACGGCTTTGCTTGGCGCAAATGGTGCTGGCAAGTCAACAACCCTCAAAGCTATTTCTGGACTATTAAAAAGTGAAGATGGAGAAGTGACACGCGGCTCTATTTCATTTGAAAACAAACAACTACAACATATGGACCCAGAAAACATTGTTCGATCAGGTGTATTCCAAGTGATGGAAGGACGCCGTATTGTTCAAGATATGACTGTGTTGGAAAATTTAAAACTTGGTGCATATACTCGAAAAGATCGCTCAAATGTTTCAGATGATATTGACCTGGTATATTCCTATTTCCCACGACTAAAAGAGCGCCATGGATTGGCTGGCTACCTTTCTGGTGGTGAACAGCAAATGCTAGCGATTGGACGTGCGATGATGGCGCGGCCCAAGCTTATTCTTATGGACGAGCCATCCATGGGCTTATCCCCTCTCTTAGTGAAAGAAGTTTTCACGATTATTAAACGACTGAATAAAGAGCTTGGTGTTTCTATTCTCTTGGTTGAGCAAAATGCAGCTATGGCACTGCAAGTGGCTCAACATGGATACATTATGGAAAATGGCAAGATCGTTTTGGATGGTACTGCAGATGAGTTACGGGAGAATGAAGATATTAAAGAATTTTATCTCGGCGGTGGTGGGGAGCGCAAAAGCTTCAAAAACTTACGATCATTCAAACGACGCAAGCGCTGGTTATAATGAAGGAGACACTATGTCATTGGCATCAAATATAACAGCTGATGTTCCTTTGTTAGAGCGCCGCTCTCATGAAGAACGGTCAGCCTCTCAAGATCAACAATTGCATCACTTATTAACAACGACAATTCAGTCTATTCCTTATTATCAAAAAGCTTTTGCAAATATTGATCTGTCTCATATTCATGATCGTAAGGGGTTGGAGTTACTCCCGATCATTAGAAAAGAGTCTCTTATTGAATTGCAAGCGAATGTTCCTCCTTTTGGTGGTCATTTACCTGGTGGCTTAAAAGAAGCTGATTATTTATTTTCGTCTCCTGGTCCAATTTATGAACCTGGCTTTATGAATGCTGAGTATTGGTCTGTTGTTTCAGCCCTGAAGGCGGCTAACTTTAATGAAGATGATGTTATTTTTAATAGCTTTTCATATCATCTCACTCCGGGTGCGTGGATTTTTGACAGCGGTGCTCGGGCGATTGGTTGTGCGGTCATTCCTGTTGGCAGTGCGCCGCGTGATTTACAACTTCAAGCGCTAGACCATTACCGCCCAACAGCTTATTGCGGCACGCCGGATTATTTGAAGCAGCTTATTAGCTTTGTTGAATCTGATGGAACGAAGCCGCTTTCGATCAAAAAAGCCATGGTGTCTGGTGGCGCATTAACACCGTCTCTTCGTGAATTCTTTGATGAAAAAAATGTTGAAGTCCTCCAATGCTATGCAACTGCTGAAGTTGGTGTGATTGCTTATGAAAGCCCTGCTCGTGATGGTTTGATTGTCAACGAGGATGTCATCTTAGAGATCATTGATCCTGATACTGGTAAATCTCAACCGGCAGGACTGGTTGGTGAGGTTGTTGTTACAAAACTTCGTGGCAACTACCCGCTCATACGGTTTGGCACTGGGGATTTATCTTGTTTAGTTGAAGGAGACAGCCCTTGCGGTCGCACGTCTCCGCGCATTCAAGGTTGGCTCGGCCGCGCTGATATGACAACCAAGATTAAAGGCATGTTTGTTCGCCCAACTCAAATCAACACTCTTGTTGCACAGCTTCCTCTATTAGAGCGGGCGCGCCTTATTGTTGATCGTGAAAATGATAAAGACAAATCTACTTTGCATTGTGAATTAGCAGCAGCTGAAACACAAGATCGTAATGAAGATGAGATTGAAGAAATAATTGGACAAAAATTTCGAGATCTTTGTCATATTCGCGCTTCTATTTCCGTCGTTCCCTTAGGCACTCTTCCCGACGACGGAAAAATTATTGTTGATTTAAGATAGTCAATCAACAATTTAACCAGATGGCTACCTCCCCCAAGAGCCGGCCATCTGGTTTTTCCTTGCTTTTCCTATTCAACCGTTTCATTGATCCATGGTGCTGTTTGCTTATTGAAAAAAGCTTCTATGCCGGCCATGGCTTCTTTGCTCTCCCATCTATCTGCCAATTGGTTTGCTGTATAATCAGCTTGGCTGCTTGGTGCTTTTCCAGCTAAATTCTGGCATAGTGCTTTGGCGTCAGCTATTGCGCCTGGAGCACATTTCAAGATAGCAGAGATTTCTTCTTCAACAGCTTGGTTTAAATCCTCCGCTTCAACAGCGGTTGTGACCAAACCTGCTCTCTTGGCAAATTCAACCGTAAAAGGTTTGCCTGAGTAGAATACTTGCCTTGCGAAATTTTCTCCCATTCGATTAACGACGAAAGGGCCTATTGTGGCTGGAATGAGCCCAAGCTTTGTTTCTGTTAACGCAAACTTAGATTTACTGTTAGCTATCACGACATCAGCTACGGCCATCATGCCCACACCGCCGCCATAAGCTGAGCCTTGAACTTTCGCGATTAAGAATTTGGGAAGAGAATTTAAAGCGCCAAGCATGTTTGCTAAGCCTCGACTTTCTTCCATTTTGCCATCTCTGTCTTTTTCCATTTGAGATTGCATCCACTTTAGATCGCCGCCCGCGCAAAATGATTTACCATTCGCTGCTAGAACTACAGCTCTTATTGTTTCATCGCTCCCTATTTGTGCAGCCATTTCAGTGAGTTCTTTAATCATTAAGCTGTTTAATGCGTTATGTTTTTCGACACGGTTCAGAGTGATTGTTGCGACGCCGCGTTTGTCTTTCTCTAATTGAATGGTTTCAAAATTTGTCATTGTGATTTCTCTATTATCTTGATTTCTTTTACTTCAAAATTTGCAAATCGCCCTATTATCTACTTGCAATATTTTGAGATAAATAATCTTCAGCTTTTTGTAATTTTTCCATATCTAGCCCAGTTTCATATCCCTTTTCATTCAGCATTTTTGCTAAAGAATTCGTCGAGAGATTTCCTTTCGCACCAGGCGCGTAAGGGCAGCCTCCTAGCCCTCCAACGGCGCTGTCAAAGGTGGTGATACCAAGGTCAAGACTTGCTTCAACATTCTCTAAAGCTCTTCCGTTTGTGTCATGATAATGCCCCGCAATTTGATTTGCTGGCAGCACTTTTAAAACAGCTTCCAGCATATTGCTGATCAGCTCTGGCGTGCCTTTTCCAATAGTGTCTCCAAGTGAGACCTCATAACACCCCATGTTTAAGAGTTGTTCGGCAACTTTCTTCACCGCTTCTGGAGCAATGTCTCCCTCATAAGGGCACCCGGCGACGCAGGAAACATAAGCTCTCACTGGCAAATTTGCTTCACGACCGGCTTTGACCACAGGGGCAAAGCGCTCCAAGCTTTCTTGAATAGAACAATTGATATTTTTTTGACTAAAGCTTTCAGAAGCTGCGCCGAAAATAGCGATTTCATCCACATTCGAGTCCAGTGCTTTCTCAAAGCCTTTCATATTTGGTGTCAGGGCGGCATAGGTTACATTGGCACTGCGGGAAATATTTGAGAGAACTTCAGTTGCATCTGCCATTTGCGGCACCCATTTCGGGGAGACAAAACTCGTTACTTCGATTTTCTCAAAGCCAACATCAGACAAGAGATTAACAAGCTCAACCTTTTGTTCTGTTCCTATTATTTCTTTTTCATTTTGCAAACCATCTCTTGGGCCAACTTCGTAAATGGTTATTTTTTGCTGTTTATTACTCATTTTCTGCTCGCTCATATTCTTTTTTGGCTTGCTCTCTTAATGTGCGCCGGATGATTTTGCCTGTATTAGTCAAAGGTAGTTCAGTTATAAATTCAACTTCTCTTGGATATTCATA
Source organism: Hyphomicrobiales bacterium (assembly GCA_017640685.1). Classification (GTDB taxonomy): domain Bacteria; phylum Pseudomonadota; class Alphaproteobacteria; order Rhizobiales; family HXMU1428-3; genus HXMU1428-3. The sequence continues at coordinate 1,026 of JAEPQF010000101.1, read as the reverse complement.
AGAGGCAAGGTGATCTTTAACGAATGTTTTTATGTCGTCAGCGAGTTTGTCTGATGCTTGTTCTTTTTCATGCAAAACAACATAGGCTTTGACAATTTCTGTTCGTAACTTGTCTGGCTTACCCACGACGGCAACCATATATACGGCTGGATGTTTGATGATTGTTTCTTCAATTTCTCCTGGTCCAATACGATAGCCAGCAGACGTAATCACATCATCATCGCGGCCGACAAACCGGATCCAACCATCTTCTTCATATTGACCAATGTCACCAGTTAAAAGATAGTTATGGATGAATTTATTTTGGGTTGCTTCTTTATTGTTCCAATAGTTAAGGAACATGACGGGGTCATTTTTTTTCACCGCGATCAACCCTTGTTCTTTTAAAGAACAATCACTTCCATCTGGGCGAAGGACTTTTACAATATGACCTGGAACGGGCCTTCCCATAATGCCAGGTTTTGCTTCCATCATAGATGCACAGGATGAAATTATTAAATTACATTCCGTTTGGCCGTAAAATTCATTGATATTCACACCGAGAGTTTCTTTGCCCCAATTGAGCAAATCAGCTCCTAAGGTTTCTCCACCACTTGCAATGGTACGCAATTTTAACGGATAGGTTTTTGCGTCATAATCTGTTCCTCGTAGCATTTTCAAGGCCGTTGAGGGCATAAAGACGTTAGTCACTTCACATTTTGACATCAGCTCAAAAGCAGCTTCACCAGTGAACTTATCAAACCGCCCGGCAACAACAGGAACACCATGATGGAGAGCTGGGAGCAGAACATCTAATAAGCCGCCAATCCACGCCCAATCAGCTGGTGTCCAAATCACATCTTCGGGTTTTGGGAAAAAGTCATGGCTCATTTCCATGCCTGGTAAATGGCCTAATAAAACGCGGTGCGCATGAAGTGCCCCTTTCGACGCACCGGTCGTGCCTGAAGTATAGATGATTAAGGCTGGGTCATCAGCTTTGGTGTTCAGGGGAGTGAACTCTTCACTTGCTTCACTGAGCAAATTCTT
>JAEPQF010000100.1:12121-12435 GCA_017640685.1 Hyphomicrobiales bacterium | reverse complement strand
CTAGTACCTTTGATAAACTTGCCTCTTGACATGAATACTCTCCATTACCGGATTGTTATCTATTAACAAATAGTTAAACAGGATTTGGTGTATCGTCATGATGCAAATGGACTATGTTCCTCTTAATTTTCTCATGATAGTTAAGTCATATGGGGAATTTTGTGAGGATTTATCTTGAAAGATACTGATTTACTTCTATTAATCGAAAAAATTTATTCTGCTGGGTTAGACCCTAGTCTTTGGCAAGACTGCATTGATGAGATACAGAATGTTCTAAATGGTAGAGTTGGTTTTTTTTATTCTTTTTAATCTTC
>JAEPQF010000100.1:0-12111 GCA_017640685.1 Hyphomicrobiales bacterium | reverse complement strand
TTGAAGAAACTACCGACTTTTTCTTTACGTCTGATAGCGATCCTGAATGGATTCAAAAATTTTTTAACCATTATATTGAAACTAATCCTTACCCTCAACCCCTTCATGAACTCGCTCCAGCAGGGATTCCTTTAATAGATGATATGGTATTGTCTCGCGATGAAGCGCGAAAAACGGACTATTATAAAGGTTGGGTTAAACCACAAGGTTTAGATATAACACAAATTGGTTGCAAAGTGACGATAGATAAAGACCGGTTCATCATATTGGGTACTCATGTTGATCCGAATACTTTTGACATTCAAAACCAATTTTATCATTCTGTTTTAACAACTTTGATCCCACACATTACACGTTCAATTAAAATCAACCAAATCCTTAAAGAACATCATCAGACACAAAAGAATCTACACGACATTTTTGACCGTTTAGATTTGGCAATCTTTATCGTTGATCAGAAATTTCGTATTCAAACTTTAAATGGTTTAGCTGAGAAATTATTGAAAAGAGGAGATTTGATACTTGTAGATAATTATAGCCAGTCACTTGTTTGCGCTGACAAAGATTGTACGGATCAATTTTACACAGCTCTTAAAAAATGCTTTTCAAATAATAAAAAAACTGAACAACAAACACTCTGCTTAACGTCTACAATTGATAAACAAAGATATGTAACTTGGGCACAACTTGCTAACCAAGAACACATGACACAGTTTAATAATAAAACAGAACCATTTCACTTCAGTGATGAAGCTCCCTTAATCGCTGTTTTGATCTCCTTACCTCAATCGCACAAAGGACCACCGGTGGAAATTGTACAATCTATTCTAGGAGTTACATCGGCTGAGGCAAAACTTGCTACAGCTCTTGCCAATGGTGAGACATTAAAAAGTTATGCATTACAAACGAAGATTTCTCACAATACTGCAAGAGGGCAGCTTAGTTCCATTTTTCATAAAACAGGAATAAAGCGCCAAGCAGAACTCGTCGCTCATATTTGGCGAAGCTTTGGTCCATTAAGACTGAAATAGATATGAATTTGTATGTGCAATGAATAATCTATTTGAAGGAAATAAAATTATGCCACCACATTGGATCATATACCAGATTATCTAATTCATTTAATTGTTTATTATCTGACTTGATCTGTACATGTTTCTCAGCGGAAAGTTTATCTTTGAGCGATACTTTCTTTTGCTCATTAGATTTAATAGTAAAGATAGACAACCTTAAGTCTATATTATTACTGTTTAAATTAGTGCAATTAAAAGCCACTACCACCGGTGCTATGAAATTTTTAAATTAATTTCTCGTTTGCAAAAAGTATTTCTAAAATAATTTCAATTCCATCGCGGTTATATGCTAGATTATGAAAAGCTTTAGATTTGACTCTATCTCCAACTAAATTTCCATCGAGATCTATAATCTGCATATAAACTTCATTTAAATCTTCTACCCAAGCGATAATTAGATAGCTATTGTCGTAGAATTTCAAAACCGGATATTTTATATCTGAATATGACTTTTTATAGTTTTCTTGAATTAAGTCAGTGGAATTTGCCACCATTATTTCATCACCACGTGGCCAACCCTTGGTATCAAAGAACTTTACAAATACTTGGTCAGCAATTGTTGATAAGTCAGATTTGCTTAACCAGCAAATTGCATAACCTTTATCACCAAGGGACATATAATGAGCATCCTCTTCAACAAAGATACTCGTTACTCCATTGATTAATTCCTGTTCAGCTTCACAACTCAAACGGCTCATTTCCTCACCCCAAAACATAAGCTGAAGTTTACGATCTTCTCACCTTATTATTTAACTGGAATTTTGATAAGCTGTCATGATACAAATGGACTATGTTAGTCAATAATACGGCTAACTTTTGCAATATGATTTTAAACTCTTTCGATTAGTCGCTTAATATTTCTCTTCATTAATTCTGTTGTTTTCATCCATATAGATAACGACTTCAATCGCATTTCATATCCTTTTGTTTCAGGTGCAATCATTACATCCTGCACCTTTTTTCTTTCTAACCATATATCCTCTAGGACATGATTAGCATTTGCGCATGAATCCAGTTCAATATAGCAATTTTCATCTAGCATTTTCTGCAGCACCCATTTGTAAAGAATTAAACCAGGACCAAATGAAGACAGACTTTCATCATATGCTGACTTGATAAAAAACGCACAATTTTGAGAGATCAAATTTATTTGCCCTGCAATAATATGATTATTTAATCGCATTAAAGCTAGATTGATGTGAGGTGATGTAACATTGGGTTTAAAAGCGTTTTCTGCAAATTTCTTTGTGGTTGCTTGACTGAGTAATGCGGTTCTTTGCTGTCCTTTCCATCCCTTTTTTTCTAGTTCCAAGACGTTTGCTAAAGCTGATTTGTACCCAGGGTCTGTAGAAGCTAAAATTTCAAAAGTTAGCTCACCAAGAGCAATCAATTTTTTCTTTCTAGAGCGCATATTGCGTTTTTTTTTCGATGACCAACCTTTGATGTAAGTTTTTAAATCAGTGCTATGTCCAGGAAGCGCAACCGCTCTTTTAAATTCTTTTCTATGAAAGTTGATTTTCCTCTCTGCTTTTAAATAGGCATTGAGACTCTGACCAGTTGGCCCGTCAATGTAAAATTCCGGGATATAAATTATGTTGGATAGCTCATTTTTCTTCTCAATTGCTTTAAAAAAGCTATGCCAAATTTCTGATGGGGCTTGAGGGGAAATTAAAGGTGTGCAAATGCCGATAAGATCATCAAACAAGAAACATGTAAATTGAAATGGATAACCGTTTTTTTTTCCTTTTTTGGTTACTGGATATAACCCTAAAAGTTCTTTACGATTTTGATCAGACCATATGAGGACAAGGTGATTACTATCATTTGAAGCAATATGATCTACTAAGGCACATAAATAATCTGGTGAATAAAAAGGGTTAGGCTCTAAAGCTTTTTCGACTAACTCTAACCAATGTTCTTTTATGTTCACGTGTTTATTAAAAGAAATAACTTCAGAGAATAATTCTCCCAAATTTTCATTTGTTTCTGATTGACCAATTGATTGGGGTTGAGATTGATTATTATAACTTTCAGAGCTAACTGTTTTAAGATTGTTATACATTTTAATTCTCACAAAATTCTTTGTAAGAATAATTTAACCCCTTGCACCATTTCGTCATGATGCAGATGGACTATATGAGGGAGCTTTTTTCGTTTACCTTAACAAACCAAAAATCTGAATAAGGCGTCTCACCAACTCAACCTGACTTGAGGTCTCGGTTTTCGAGAATAAAGCTTGCAAATGACGCCTAGCTGTATTGTAAGATATTTCTTCTTTTTCAGCATGTGAGTGTAAGTCAAAACCCACCAATAAACTTTGAGCTAATTTTGCTTCTGATGGAGTACAATCAAGCGCTGTTGAAATTAAGCTATCATGCACGATTGGCTGATCTTTAGGGTCAATAATAAATAACAACAATTGATGCGGTAACATAACTAGATCTTTATTGTTTAACATCACTGGGTTGTCTTGATCCACAAGCACTGAGACAAAAGCTACATGTGGGTTCTCAAAAGGGGCTTCCAATCGTATCAGTTTTGGTGAGTGAGCGGGTGTATATTGCTTCAAATTTTCTACATCTTTGAATACCGAATTTTGATCATTTGAAGATTTAAATTGAAGACATTTGTTTTTTTCTACAATAACATGTCCGTCAGATAATAAACTTTCACCACGTGCGTTCGCAAAAATTTTTTTGCCATTTTGATCCATGAGAAAAACTGAAGCTTTAATATGATCAAAGCTCCTTTCTAGCATTTGTGTATAAATTCGATCACCTTCAATTTGGCGATGCAATTCAAAAGCACGTTGCAAATGAGGTCCAATTACCCTCAAGAGATTTGTTGCCCGCTCAGCATTCTTTCTTTGTTGTTCACCATAATTACAAGTGAATGCTAAAAAGCGACTTTCTTCACGAAAAATTACACCAGCAAATGCTTCATAATGAGGGCCTTGCTTACTAATGAAGTCTTTGTAAAATTCTGAAGAAAGAATTTCTTCTTTAGAAAGTATATCATACCAAAAAGTCACATCAGGAAAACTTTTCCATAGATGAGCCTTTTGCAAATAAACATTCACCTTATGATAATAATCATGGTAAGCAGTCAAAGAATCTTCGGCCACATTAGCGCTGGCAAAAACTTCAACCGATTTTATTCGCCTATCATAACCAGCCATAACAGTTAACATCTCAGGAAAAGCGTTCCCAAATGCTTTAGTAAAATCATTCCATTCGCTATTTCCTGCACCTGCAAGATAAGCAGCATCAACTAATTCTAATGCTAATTTTGTGTCTTGAACAATCATACCTTACATCCCCCCAAAAACATAAATAACAAGCACTTATAATAAAACACAGTTTATTTAAGAACAACAAGTCATGACTGAACCATTTAAAAAATTAGTTTTTTAACCTAAACCAATCCCTCGCTTTTGGGTGATATCCCAAGACACACCCTGAGGCCTCATAATGCCAGAAACAACCTTTCCTCTTACTCGCTCTAATACAGGACGCCAGGGTACAAGAGTGATGTCATGCCCTCGTTCAATCAAAGCGCATTTATTTAGCGCCAATAAAACAGGGCGCTTGTAAATGCCTTCAACTTTTTGTCCTATTTTTGTTTCAACAAAGTTGAGATTGAGCTCTTTTGATAATACTGTTCCAGTGCTCCGCAACTCTAATTGTTGTAAGTTTTTCATGAACTCACGCTTGGGGATAAATTCATCATTTTTAAATTTCCCATAGCCCTGTGCTACGAGCCAAGCCTGCCTGTAATTTAAAGCCGTGACAATTTGTTTTCCAAAGTGAACATTCGAAAAAGACATATTATCATGTTTACTGATTATTTGATCCAACCAGGTAGGCCCAACATATGAAGGGAGCTGATCTAAGGGAAGATAAGATCTAACAGTTATAGTCAGTGGTTGCTGGCGTATGATTGCCTGTTCATATTTCTTAGCCTTTTCAAGATAATCTTGCCCGATATTCCAGCTCCCATTTTGCATGCGTTCCACCAAGCCTTTACGTCGTAATGCTTCTAATCGACGATCATGCGTTTTTATAAATTCCTTTGACGCGTTTCCATCAAAGGCTTGATGATTTTCAAAACTATATATCCCGTCATTTTGGCTGGCGATGTAGTGTATGGTATGATCTATAATTCTCGCCTCTCCAGACAGAGAAGATAGCTTAATAATCATACCTGGATCTGGTAATTCAATATCTTTCAACACGCCAATATTTACATAGTGAATATAACCGTCGATGCCATCAACCAACACATAGTTTTGATCCTTCAATTCATCGACAAGGCCGTGTTTTAAAACTTTGCCTATTACGTGATTATCTGTGTCTTTGGGATCAATAATCCGAACCTCATTGGAAGATCGATTTAACCGCAAGGTTCGCACATCTTTCTGGATAAGGGCCATGGTGTCAGATCGTTTTTCCAAATCTTGCAGGACAGATTTCATTCGTGGAGATAAAGTCCAAAACTGATTTTCTTCTTGCTGAGCCAAACCTAACTGTTCCAGCACCTTCAATCGCCTCAAATAAACCTGACGTCTTGGGTCTGAACTTAATCTATAGTCAGGTAACTCAGATTGATTATTCTTGGATAGCTTTAAAATTTCCCGATCCAAACGAGTAAAACGTTCCAACTTAATTTCATGATTAAGCTTCGTTTCTAGTTCATATTCGGTTTGCGGTCCAAGTTCCAAAGTTATGAGCTTTTCAGCGCGATGACGAAACCCATGACTGATATAATCACGGGCAATGACAAGATTGTCACCTCGATCATCTTTGCCGCGCACAACAATATGTGTATGTGGATAACCAGTATCGAAATGATCAACCGCAACCCACTCAAGTTTGGTCTCCAAATCATACTCAGCTTGGTGCATAAGATCACGAACAAACAGTTTTAGGTCCTTGAATTTATGCCCATCTTCTGGCGAGACTATAAACCTAAATTGATGGCGATCATCTTTGCAACTTTCTAAAAAGGATTTGCCATCAACCTCATCTGAAATAGCATCATAGAGCCTACCTTTTTCTCCTTCTTTGGTGACACCCCCACGCTGAATATAAGAAAGGTGCGCCCGCGCACTTGTCAACTGACCTGAACCAAATTTTGCTATGCGCGCCCGCACCACAACACGGCGTTGTTGTGCATTAAACTGAGAGCTTACAGCCAAAGCCCCAGGAGCTCTCCCTCGACCAATGCGAGAACCTGTAAATGTATATTTCCTAGCAGATAATTTTGTGGGACTTTGATTATGTCTTTTATTCGCTGACCTTAAAACTTTTTGAATATAGTTTGATTTTCCTGTTGCCAGTTTTGCTCTGTGTTTAGGAAGCTTCGGTTCAAACTCATCATCATTCATATGATTGGATTACCTTTCAGAGGTTAGGCTTGAAATAAGGGGCCAACTAGAATCTCATTGGCACCTAAAAAAAGATGTGCAGACAAGGACTTATTGGGCTTTAGGGACCAATGTCTTTATCTTGAAACCAGCCCTCTTTTTTAGCTATTTTCTAACTTGTCGATCCTTTTTCACTTCCAAACCCAAAGTGGCTTGGCCACACCTTCAATATTTTGACGATTGATCCTTCCAAAATAACGGCTATCAAATGAAGCTTTATGCTCTGATAGGAGGAAAAACTCATCACTTTTGAGTACACAACACCCCTGCCATTGGGGAAGTTTTTGTCCCTTTTTATCGTATTTTAAAGCCACTGAAACAGCTTCTTTATTGATGAAAATGACATGACCAAAACGGCAAATTTCATCGTTCTGCAGGGCAGCTACAGGCTTTAAAAGAGGAATGTTTACGGGCAAAATCCCAAGCTCATGCACTTGTTTTCTGACATAGAATGGCAACCGAACAACGACAGTTTTTCCATGTGAAGGAACCTCATTTACCACCCCGTAGAGCCCTCTTGGTACACTGTTGGAAGCGTTCCAAATGAGCTTACTTGGTAGATTTATGATCAAAGGAATACCCAGAAAACATACCCCCAAAAACATGCAAACCAGTGCCCTACTCCTCATCATTTAAACCCGAAGTAGAGATCCTCAAACGCTTTTCTGACCAAGCTTCAAGGTCATCAATATGATAAACAATCCGCCCGCCATGCTTGCGAAACTTAGGGCCAGTCCCGATCCATCTAAGGTTATCAAGAGTGCGTGTTTGCAAGCGTAAATAATCAGCTGCTTCCTGGTTTGTCAGGTAAGGGCTTTCCTGTTGTTCTGATGTTTTTTTCTCATTCTCATCACTCATTTTGCACTCCTACTTTAGGGTTATCATTGAAGAAACAGTGAAAGAAAATGAGGGGATTGGGGAGTGTCGGAATCAAGGGAGTGCTAAAACGACACCCCACTAAGTTTTATGATAATAGAGACAGATAATCATAATTCATGAGCTCATAGCCTCTTTTCACTAATCGCCTAACACGATCTTTGAGAGAGCGACTGGGACTTTTCCAAGCCTCGTCGGTACGGTCTTCACCATAAAGAAGTGAGGCAATATCTCGATAAGAAGAGCCATTTAAAGATGCATCTAGCGCTATCAAACAGTCTCTCAGCCTTTGTGTTGAGTTGGTCCAACGTGTCGTTTTATTGTTTGCAGTTTGACTGGTCACTTGATGCAGAAAATTAAGGTTTGTTGCCATATTTTTTACAGATGAAAGCCCATGGCATTCAAACGAAACTTTTAATCGACCATCTCGAACAGAAGAACCTTGAGAAATCAAAGTGATGTTATGAGCACTGTGTTTTAGCTGTATGAGTTCGCGTTTTCTTTCTATCAAGATCGTCTTATGGCATTTCATTTGAGAGATATCAAAATCACCTTCAAGGTCCTCACTTGCTTTCATAAACAGCTTATTTTTTAAGATTTCATCTTGCCAAAAGATATCTGTATTCAAAGCTTTCAATTCGGGGTTTACAAGAAACTGTAAGCCCCATATTTGAGCCTGCAAACATGGTTTAGAAAGATGATAGAGTTTTGCTCCAGAACTATGTTTTTCGCAAATTGGAACCAAATTTTGATACTGTTCAAAGCAGTTACAATAGTCCTGGTTACGACGTAAAAATTCCCAGGTCCAGCCTGATCGATCCAAGTTTCTGGTGTCGTTATATTCGTCTACTGTAACTTGCGAAGCAGCCCTAAATCATTAATAGTAAGTGTTCTTCTCATAGTTTCTCAAACCCACACCTAACGAATACTTCCCAATCTCAAGAAATTCTTAGAAACATTGCTTGACATTAACAGAAACCCTAAGTTTAAGTTCGTTAACGCGGCAATATTCACTCACCTTTTTAAAAATGTCATCTTGAATTCATTGTGTTAGTTAATGACTATAAAAATCCCCCGCGCACAAAGCGCGAGGGGAAAGTTGAAATAAAAAATTAGTCAGTTGGATTCCAGATAATCGCAAACACATCTGGATCATCAGAACCAGCAGCTTGACCAAGATTAGCATAAAGCCGAGAAGTACCGAACTCTGGGGCAGTCAGACTTAAAGACACATAGTCTTTGCCTGAACTGCTGGCGGTTTTGAGCCAACCAGCACCGATTTCAATATCTCCTGTTAGAACCCGATAATCGGGTTGGGTGGCGCTGGATTTTTGATCATTAAGAACGATCTCTATCTCTGTTTGAATGCTGACAGTTTTAAGCTGACCACGAAAGCCACCATCTGATTGTTTTTCTACAAAACCAATTGCAATCATCGTATTAACTCCTTTTATATAATATCCCCACAAGGCCAATCCTCGCGGAATACGGTTTGAAGACAAAGGAGAGCCAAGCCCTAGAGAGAACCGCTCGGCTGCAATGCAATGAAAGACCATCAATGAATAAATTTTTTGAAAGGGAAACCATCGCGAGGAAACAACTTTTATAAAAAGTTAGGGGAAAAAATTACTTTGTGATGGTTTCTCTGATCTGTGGCGTCTCACCTAAAGTCAGAGTACCGTTCCGCAAATATGGGCTTGGAAGATAAAAAAAAGACGGCTTATGTGACTGAAAAATAGGTTTAGAAAGACAATCAGATAAAAGGCGACAGCTAAAATGAAAACTTCTCACTGGCAAGATGAGATAAGAAAAATCTCACAACAAAGACCATTATCAGCCCTCTTTATATCCGACAGGAAAGTTGAAAAAGGTGTTTTCAAGTCACACACTCAGGCACTGCCATATCAAACAAGCTGCCCCAGATTATCTCTCTCGCCTCCCATTTCCAAGCCAGGGCGCCTATCAGATCCAAATGAATTACAAGCATGAATATCACTGATGCACTTAGAAACAATCAACTTTAATTGCGCATTATGCGTGAGATTTTTGGGACAAACAAACATAGATGAGAGTGCAAGTTTTTCCCGTCTTAAAACCCCTTCCCCAAATCATTTCAAAGAAATGGAGAGCGAGGCTTAAAGGCGCATCTGTAGGCCCGCTGTTTAAGGGAAACGAACTCGTAAGGGCCGCAAAGAGGTACGACTGGAGGACTGTTGATGCGTAGCTGTTTACTCCTAAGACACATTAAAAGTGTCAAACAGTTGTGCGCCCCGACAGCGGACCTAAGATCAAGTCTGCTGCGAACCAAAATGCTTAGAATTGTTGTTTTTTTGTCTTAAAGACTACGCAATTGGTCAACCAATTGACTCTATTTATTTCCACATGATGTTACTCTGATCATATCAACAAATGACTTTTGCAAACGCTCTGGCAATTGACGCAAAGCTTTGAGTAACATTATTTCGTTTGATGTTGGTTCTAACATTTCAACACCTTCATAGGCTTCCCCACATCCATCAAAAAGAATCTCAACTGGAATTTCAAAAATTTGAGACAAAGCCCAAAGACGACCAGCTGATATACGATTGGTCGCTTTTTCGTATTTTTGTATTTGTTGAAATGTCACCCCAAGTTGTTCACCAATATTATGTTGCGAGTAACCTGCCAGACAACGCTGCCTGCGTAAATTATGTCCAACAATACAGTCAAATTGTTGCATTTCTTGCTTACAGTACATAAAGCCTCCCCGTTCATGATCCTAAATAAAATATACAATATACGATAATCGTACACAAGAAAATTTACCAATTGATACCGCTAGTGCTTGTACAACATCAGCAAAAACGCAAAGTTTATGAGCAAAAGAAATATAGCGGGCCCTCGCATCAAAGAGGCACGATTAAAAGCCAATATGAACCAAGCGGACTTAGCAGCTGCCCTTTCGGTTGATTATGACATCACGTTAGATCGATCTGATATTTCCGAAATAGAAACCCAAGTCCGCGGCATCAAAGACTATGAACTCGATGCTATCGCCCAGATTTTAGACGTGAATGTAACTTGGTTGCTGCGCGGAGAAGAGGCGTAATTATTAGGTGAGCCTCTTAAAAGCACCTTGATTTTACCCATTTCTTTTGGGGTTAGTTTTTTATCAAAGACCACTTTTCTGGACAAAACTGAACTAAACCAAAAACTCTATAATGGGCAAATTTTGACCCTTTGCGGAAGTTAGTTATCAATCACTGTCGCTACAGATTTTATTGATTATTTTAGCAATAATTTTCTTGGAGTATTATTAGGTTTGGTACAGGATCACTCAGTGGGCGTTGATCATTGAAATTAATTAGTAATACTTAAAAATTGGATCGAATTTATTGGGAGGCAGCTAGATGCACTTACCTAGCAATGAGATTTGGCAAGAAATGTTAACAACGCCACAGATTGTGCGTTTCTCATTTCCGGATCAAGATGGAAAACGTTTTCCAACATTAATTATCAAGGCACACTCCTTATTATTGAAGTATATTACCCAAGGTGTATTAGTTAAATTATTCTTTTTTTCCTTATCAGATGGTCATTTTTCCTATGGTTTATATATTGAAGATGACCATGATAAGGGTGTAAATTTATGGTCTGTGCTTGCAAGTCAGCATGAGTTTTCCGCATTAGAAGAATTAGTTAAAAATGAGGAATGCACTATATTTCTTTTTAACGAGACTTGCACTTGTTGTGCATGGATATCTGCAAAGATAGTCATTGATAAATCAGTTATTTCCATGCTGAAATCTAGCCCATATGATGATCCAGACCCTATTAAATATGAAGAGGAGGTTCTTGAACAGCTGAATTACCTTCATAAAAATACCAAGGAAATTATAGAGACCGTTATTATAACAAATATGAAATGGGAGACGACCCAAAATCATTTTATCCTAAATGGTCAAAAACATGCATCTCTTAATTTACTTACAGATAATGAAGGTACTTATCAGGAACAATTAGCACAAACATTTCTTGGGAACTTGTCACCTCAAGGAGCATACCTGAATACACAGTTACACGACACTAAAGGAAATAAAGAATTTACAGATTTAGTTCTTACGCACGAGTATGGCTCTATACTTTTGGAGTCTAAATCTTTGAGTATTCTGCAACGGGATAAACTCCCCGATAGAACTAAATTGATAAAAAATATTAAAAAATCAACAGAAAAAGCCTTAAAGCAGTTAAACGGAGCTATAAAAAAGTTACAGAACAATGTCACTGTTTTTGATCAGTCTGGTATAGAAATAGAAATTGAGCGACTTAAGCCACCACATGCCATTGTCTTAGTGCCTGAACTTGCTTTATTAGAAGATAATAATTCTCATTGGTTTGCGTGTATGGTCAAATTCATGGAAGAAACGGGAGGATTTCTTCATTTTTTAGATACTGTTCAGTTATTCCGTATAATTCAGGCTGCTGAGATGATCTCTAAAGCATCTGATGAAATAACCGCTATGATGGCATTTGACTATTATCTTATGGAACGTCCTAAAATTTTAGCACAGCACCGTTCAATTTGTGTTGATGTAGTATTGCAGTTGTCATAGATCTAATTATGGAGTTCCAAGATTACTAAATATCAATATTTTTTTAATATTTAATTCCATTGATGGCGCAAAGCATAATTAAAATTTTTCAGCGAAAACCTAAAGCTATTATTTGTGTAAAAAATAACTAAATCCCACATCACGA